>DATLTC010000061.1 GCA_035533755.1 Gemmatimonadaceae bacterium | reverse complement strand
CCTGAGCGACTGGGCGCACGGGCAGCTGTTCGATTCCACCGAGGTGGTGGACGAACGCGGCGTGGTGCGCGAGGAATGGCGCGGCCGCAAGGGCGCCGACGACCGCATGCTGCAGCAATGGCTGCCGATCGCGTTCAAGGGATCGCGCTACGCCGTGCGGCTGCCGATCGGCAACGAGCACAGCATCATGACGGCCACGCCGTCGCGGCTGCGCGGATTCTACGACACCTGGTATCGCCCCGACCTGATGGCGGTGATCGCCGTGGGCGACTTCGACAAGACCACGATCGAGGCGCTCATCAAGCGCGACTTCTCGGGCATCCCCGATCCGGCGCACGAACTGCCGCGTCCGGTGGCGGGCATCCCCGACAACACGGCGCCGCTGGTAGCCATTACCACCGACAAGGAAGCCACCGGCTCCAATGTGGACCTGATCTTCAAGATGCCGCGGCGGAAGACGACCACGGTGGCGGACTACCGGCGCGACCTGGTCGCCGGCCTGTACCTGTCGATGCTCAACAACCGGTTCTCCGAGATCGCGCAGAAGCCCGACGCGCCGTTCCTCGACGCCGGCGCCTCCAAGGGGGACTTCTTCGCGCGCACGGTGGAAGCCTTCTCGCTCGCCGCCGACGTGAAGGACGGCGGAATCGAGCGCGGCACCGCGGCGCTGCTCGAGGAGGCCCGGCGCGTGAACCGGTTCGGCTTCCTGGCCAGCGAACTGCAGCGGGCCAAGGAGAACACGCTCCGCGCCTACGAGCGGAGTTACGACGAGCGGGAGAAGACGAATTCCGGCTCGTTCGTGGAGGAGTACGTGGGCAACTTCCTCACCGGCGAGGCGATCCCCAGCATCGGCTGGGAGTACCGGACGGTGAAGGAGCTGCTGCCCACGATCACCGTGGCCGACGTGAACGACCTCGCCCGCCGCTGGATCACCGACGACAATCGCGTGGTGATCGTCGAGGCGCCCGACAAGCCGGGCGTGGAGGTGCCCACGCGGGCCCGGCTGCTGGCGGTGATGGACAGCGCGGCCCGGGTGCCGCTCACGCCGTACACCGAGACGCTGTCCAGCGCGCCGCTGCTGGCGCCGATCAGGGCCGAGGGGCGCGTGGTGGCGCAACGGACCATCCCCGCGGTGAACGTCACCGAGTGGACGCTGTCCAATGGCGCGCACGTGGTGGTGAAGCCCACCGACTACAAGGCCGACGAGGTGCTGCTCACCGCGTACGCCGACGGCGGGACGTCGCTGGCGCCCGACTCCATGTACATGTCGGCGGCGCTCGCGTCGCAGATCGTTGCGATCAGCGGCCTGGGCGACTTCAGCCGCGTGGACCTGGGCAAGAAGCTGGCCGGAAAAGTGGCGAGCGTGTCGGCGGGCATCAGCGGCACGGCGGAGTCGCTGAGCGGCCGCGCCTCGCCCAAGGATCTCGAGACGATGTTCAAGCTCATCCATCTGGAGTTCACGGGCGCGCGGCTCGACACGGCGGCGTTCGCGGCGTTCAGGAACCAGGTGGGGCCGTACCTGGCCAACCGCGGCGCGTCACCCGACGAGGTGTTCTCCGACAGCGTGCAGGTGGCCATGGCGCAGCACGACTTCCGCGCGCGTCCCCTCTCGCCGGCCACGTTCGCCGAGGTCAATCCGCACGAAGCGCTGGACTTTTTCAGAGCGCGGTTTGCCGGCGCCGGCGGGTTCACGTTCGTGTTCGTGGGCAACGTGAATCTCGACACGCTCAAGGCGCTGAGCGAGAAATATCTGGCCACGCTGCCCGCGGGACACCCCGAGGCGTGGCGCGAGGTGACCAAGGGGCCGCCCACCGGCGTCGTTGACCAGACGGTGTACAAGGGCGTGGAGCCCAAGGCCAACACGGTGATCCTGTTCACCGGGCCGGTGGCGTACACGCCCGAGAACCGGTTCTACCTGCGCGCGCTGTCGGAGCTGTTCCAGATCCAGGTGGACGAGACGCTGCGCGAACAGATGGGCGGCACGTACAGCCCGAGCGTGGGCGGCTCGGCCAGCCGCGTGCCGCGCGAGAACTACACGCTGCAGGTGCAGTACGAGTCGTCGCCGGCCAACGCCGACACGCTGTTCAAGACCACGTTCGCGCTCATCGACTCGCTGCGCCGCAAGGGGCCGTCGGCGCTCGACGTGCAGAAGGTCAAGGAACAGCTCCTGCGCGAGCATCAGGTGGAGGTGAAGCAGAACGCCTTCTGGGCCGGCAACATCGCCGCCCGCCTGCAGGCCGGCGAGGACATCGTGGGACTGGCCGATCCGTACACCGCGATGATCGAGGGACTCACGGCGGAGCAGCTGCAGCAGGCGGCTCGGCTGTTTTTCAATACGAAAAACTATGCGCGGTTCCTGTTGTTGCCTGAGAACGGTAGGACAGTAGGGCGGTAGGGGGGGCGGGGGGAACTGCGTTCGCGGTCATCCGTCCTACCCCCCTGCGGTCCTACCGTCCTACTGCCCCTTCATGCGATAAAGCGTCAGGGCGTTCTCCCTCAGCACCATCCGCGCCAGCTGCTCGGCTCTCGCCCGGCTGATCTCGCCGTCGCGCATCATGCCGGTGAGCGCCAGGCCCAGCGCCTTGCGGGCCGAGGTCGCGGCGAGGTAGGTGCTCTGGTCCCACCCCTGCGTGGGCCCGCCGTCGAAGGCGTCGGTGCCGAACAGCACCTTCTCCGGCCACTGGCTGAGCCAGTCGCGGAGCACGCGGGCCAACGTGGACGGCTCGATGAACTGCGTCATCATCGAGATGTCGGCGTACATGTTGGGCTTGCCCAGCAGCGACATCGTCTCGTCCACCAGCGGCCAGCCGCCGTGGAGCATCACGAAGTTGGTGCCGCGGAGCGACGGGTCGTCGGCCACCGACTCCAGCAGGTGCGGCGCCGATCCGCTGGGCGAGTAGTAGCCGCCGAACTCGTAGAGCACGTGGATGTGCACTGCCATGCCCAGCCCGCCGGCGCGGCGGGCGATCTCGCGGAACAGATAGTCCTCGAGGATCTTGTACTCGGCGTGGGTGGGCGTGCCGCCACGCACGTAGCGCGCGTACACGGCCCGCGCCGCCGCCGGGTCGGGCGTGTCGAAGTCCAGCGGTCGCAGGTACGCCGCCTCGAACTTCACGGCCACGGCGCCCGAGTCGCGCTGCTGCTGCAGCGTGGGCGCGATCACCGCCTGCACGTATCCGTCGAGCGTGGGCGGCAGCGCCGTCAGCTTGAGCGCGGCCATGTAGCGGTGCAGCAACGCCGCCTCGCGGGGGTAGAGCGGTTGGGTGTCCGGGGACCGTGCCGCCTCGGCCCGCGTGTCGAGCGGGAGCATGAGCGCGTCGTCGAACGCCACCCACCGGAAGCGCGGCGGCGCGAGGCCGGGTCCCATGGCCACGCGGTTGGCGAACATCACGTCGATGCCCGCCTTGTCCAGCACCCACGCCGGAAAGTTGTTGCCCTGCTGCTTGAGCACGCGGTCGCGCGCATCCGCCACCGCGCGCGCATAGGCCTTGCCCGTGTCCGACGCCGGCACGCCGTACAGCGCGTGTGCCGCGGCCGCCCACTCCGGGTTCTCGGGGCGCAGCCGCCAGGGCAACTGGAAGGGCGGAATGCCGTCCAGCGGCAGTGCGTCGTATTCCGTGTCGGCCGGCGCGCCGGGCTGGATGGGGCGCATGGGATGCGCGTGATTGTCCACGGCCTTGATGCCGGCGATGTAGCCGGCCAGGCGCGCATCGATGGCCGGCTGATTGGCGGAACTGCCGTCGCACGCCGTGAACAGCAGCGCGCCGGCAACGAGGGCGAGGATCTTCATGGACCGCGGGATGGCATGGAGGAGGAGAGGAGCGGGTGCGGGGATACCATATGCCCGGCCCCCGGGGCCGCGCAAATCCGGTGACCGCGGAGACGCTGCGGGAGTGCTGGTATGGGGGTGGGTCCTTGCCTGACGCCCCTGGACGCGGCACGTTGATCCGGTTGCCGCCCATTTCACCACCCATGACCCGGAAGGTTTCATGCGCAAGTCCATCGTTCCCATTCTCGTCGGCCTTATCGTGTCGGCCGCCGGTGCCGGCGCGCAGGCGCCGAGTCCCGTGGCCGACGCGTTGCGCGCCGATCTCAAGGGCGCCGCGCGCAACTTCACCGGCGCGGCCGAAGAGATGCCCGCCGACAAGTACGGCTTCGCGCCCACCAAGGCGCAGATGACGTTCGGCGCGCTGGTGCTGCACGTGGCCTCGTCCAACGAGTTCATGTGCTCGCGGATCTCCGGCACCAAGGCGCCCGAAGAGGCCAAGCTCGAAGCGACGTCGCCCAAGGATCAGCTCGTGGCGCGCGTGAAGCGGTCGTTCGACTACTGCACCACCGCGCTGGCCAACCTCACCGACGCGGGGCTCAACGAGAGCGTGCCGTACTTCGGCGGGCGGAACGTCACGCGCGCGGTGGCCATCCTCGGCATCGCGGCCGACTGGGCGGACCACTACGGCGCGGCGGCCGGCTACCTGCGGCTGAACGGGCATCTGCCGCCGACGGCGCGGGGCCGGGGCGGCATGTAGCGAGCGGCGCGCGGCGGCGGGCAGCGAGGCGGAGTGGATTCTCCGTTTCATGCCCGCTCGCCGCCGCG
This sequence comes from Gemmatimonadaceae bacterium, assembly GCA_035533755.1. NCBI lineage: Bacteria > Pseudomonadati > Gemmatimonadota > Gemmatimonadia > Gemmatimonadales > Gemmatimonadaceae > Gemmatimonadaceae bacterium. The sequence goes on along the minus strand of DATLTC010000061.1, from coordinate 14,804 downwards.
AAACCCGGGGCCTGGCGCTGCGTACGGACAGTGCGCCCGGGTGGGCGCCTCATTCAACACGGAGAACCGTCATGACATCGCCCAATCCCAACACCGAAGAACACGTCGTCACCGGCGAGGGCCTGGTGGGGCGCGTGAAGGAGCTGGTGCACCAGGGCAACATCCGCCGCGTCATCATCAAGAATGAGAAGGGGGCGACGATCCTGGAAATCCCGCTCACGTTCGGCGTGGTGGGTGCCGCGCTGCTGCCGGTGTGGGTGGCGCTGGGTTCGATCGCGGCGCTGGCCGGCCACTACACGATCGTGGTGGAAAAGCACGGCGACGAGAAATGACGTTAGGTTTCAATGACTCCGGACGGTAGTTCCGGTTGTTCCGTCCTACCCTCCTACTGTCCTACCGTCCTACCGCCCAATGACCGAACGCGACCTCCACGCGCTGCTCACCGCCCTGCACCACGATCTCAGCCAGGCGACTTCGGTCGATGCGCCCACGCGCGCGTTGCTGGAGCAGCTGTCCGCCGACATCCGCCCGATCGTCGAGGCGGGGCCCGGCGGCCCGATTGCCGGGGGCAAGCCCGGCGGCTTGCGCGAGCGGCTCGACGCCGCGATGGCTGCCGTGGAGGCTTCGCATCCGGCGCTCGCCCGGACGCTCGAGCACGTGGCCGACACGCTCGCGTTCTACAACCTCTGACGGGCGCGGCAGTTCGCCGTGCCGGTGGAGCGACGCCGGCGGCCATTCGAGCGGCGTGAGTGCGCGGATCGTGCTTCGGAGCGCGAAACCCGCTATACTTCATGGCATAGACTCTTGCCGCGGATGCCATTGGCCGCGACTCGCCCACCGAGGAGCGATCATGCCCCAGACATTGCCCGCCGCCCGCTTGGAATTCATCGCCGTCATGAAGCGCGAGACCTCCACCACGGAGTACCCGCGCTTTCTCGCCGTGCTCGACGCCATGATCGAGTGGAGTCTGGCCCGGCCGACGATGGTGAAGTTCCGGCCCGATGAATCGGAGAACGGCAAGGTCGCGTTCGAGCGCGTGGGGTCCAAGGTGGTGTTCTGGACGGCCACGCCGCGCAAGCACGATCGCCCGCGGCTGGAACTGCTGCCCCGCGCGGCGCGCCTGCTCAGCGAGGACGATCGCGCCAACGCCACGCTCACGCTCAACACGCATTCGCGTGAAGAGTTGACGGTGGAAGATCCGCTGCGCATCGGGTTCGGCGCGCTCAAGAACCAGGCAGCGCGGGCCGCGGTGTTCGATTGCATGGACCAACTGCTGGTGGTCACCTGACGTATTGCCGTGCGCATGGCCGCACGGTCTAACCTTTCCCAGGACCTTGCGTGCCGTTCAGTGACCTGAAGCTCCACCCCGATCTCCTGCGCGGCATCAAGGAGTTGGGCTACCCCCGCCCGACGCCCATCCAGAACGACGCGATCCCGCCGGCCATGGCCGGCCGCGACGTGCTGGCCTGCGCCATGACGGGCAGCGGCAAGACGGCGGCGTTCCTGCTCCCCATCCTGCATCATCTCTCGGGCCGCCCGCGCGGGACCACGCGCGCGCTCGTGATCACGCCCACGCGTGAACTGGCGGCGCAGATCCTCGAGGACCTCAACGACCTCGCGGTGCACACGCCCCTCACCGGCGCCGCCGTCTACGGCGGCGTGGGCATGGGTCCGCAGGAGCACGCCTTCCGCAGCGGCGTGGACGTGATCATCGCCACGCCCGGCCGCCTGCTCGATCATTTCAAGGCGCCGTACGCCAAGCTGGCGGGCCTCGAGCACCTGGTGCTCGACGAGGCCGACCGGATGCTCGACATGGGATTCCTGCCCGAGATCCGGAAGATCCTGCGCCACCTGCCCGCCAAGCGGCAGACGCTGTTCTTCAGCGCCACCATGCCGCCCGCCATCGCCGCGCTCACCCGCGAGATGCTGAAGGATCCGGTCACGCTCAACGTGGAACGCCAGTCGGCGCCCGCCGTGGGCATCACGCAGGCCATCTATCCGGTGGCGCAGGAACTCAAGTCGTCGCTCCTGCTCGCCCTGCTCGAGCGCGGCGACATGAACGAGGCGCTGGTGTTCACGCGCACCAAGCACCGCGCCAACCGGCTGGCCGAATTCCTGGTCAAGCGCGGCATCAAGGCCGAGCGCATCCACGGCAACCGCTCGCAGGCGCAGCGCACCGCGGCGCTCGACGGCTTCAAGCGCGGCACGCACCGCGTGCTCGTGGCCACCGACATCGCCGCCCGCGGCATCGACGTCGAGGCGCTGGGCCACGTGGTGAACTTCGACGTGCCCAACGTGCCCGACGACTACATCCATCGCGTGGGTCGCACGGCCCGCGCCGAGGCCACGGGCGAGGCGTACACGCTGGTGTCGCCCGAGGAAGAGGGCGAGTTGCGCGGCATCGAGCGCGCCATCGGCAAGCGGTTGCCGCGCGTGATCCTGCCCGACTTCGACTACAAGGCGCGCGCCGAGGGCAAGCTCGAAGTCCCGCTCGCCGACCGCATCGCCGCCATCCGCAGCCGCAAGGCCGACGAGCGGGCCCGCGCCAAGGCCAAGGAAGCCCGCCGCCGCCGGTAGGGGCGTTCCACTTGCGCCGGGTCCGCGGAACGGGCAGCATATCCGGACCATGACCCCACTCCATTCCGCAGGTTGGACGCGCCGCGTGCGGTTGCCGCGGTGCTCCGTCGCGCTGTGCGCGCTCACGCTGTTCACGGCCACGCCGCTCACGCTCCGCGCGCAGCAGGGCGTGGATATGGCCAAGCTGCAGGACGAAGCGGTGTCGCGCATCGAGCAGTACATCCGCATCAACACCACCAATCCGCCGGGCAACGAAGACCAGACCATGAAGTTCTTCGCCCGGATCTTCACGGCCGAGGGCATTCCGTTCGACACCGCGTCGTCGGCGCCGGGCCGCGGCAACGTCTGGGCGCGGCTCAAGGGCGGGTCGCAGCCGGCGCTGGTGCTGCTCAGCCACATGGACGTGGTGCCCGCCGACCCCAAGTACTGGAGCGTGGATCCCTTCGCCGCCACCGTGAAGGACGGCTACCTCTGGGGCCGCGGCACGCTCGACACCAAGACGCTCGGCATCGTGGAGCTCGAGGCGTTCCTGGCGCTGCACCGCAGCAAGGCGCCGCTCGACCGCGACGTGATCTTCATGGCCACCGCCGACGAGGAAGCCGGCGCGGCGTTCGGCGCCGGGTGGATCATGCAGCACCATCCCGAAGCGTTCGCCGGCGCGGGGTTCGTGCTCAACGAGGGCGGCATGGGCAGCGTGGACGACGGCCGCGAGCAGTTCGGCATCGAGGTCACCCAGAAGGTGCCGTACTGGTTCAAGCTCACCGCCACCGGCACGCCCCGCCACGGCTCCGAGCCGCAGGTGGCGTCGGCCGTGAACCGCCTCGTGCGCGCGCTGTACCGGCTGCAGACCTACCAGTTCGCGCCGCGCATCATCCCGGCCGTGGACGCGTACTTCAAGGGGCTCGCGCCCACCGCGGCCCCGCAGTGGAAGGCCGCGTTCGCCGACATGAGCAAGACGATCCAGGATCCCGACGCCCTGCTCCGGCTGCAGACCGAGATGCCCGAGCTCGCCGCGCTCACCCGCAACACCTGCGCGATCACCATGCTCAAGGGCAGCGACAAGATCAACGTCATCCCGCCCGAGGCGTCGGCGCAGCTGGATTGCCGGCTGCTCCCCGATCAGAACGTGCCGGAGTTCAAGCAGGAACTCCGCGACGCGCTCAACGATCCCGGCATCGCCATCGACCAGCTCCTCGGCTTCACGCCCGCCGTGTCGTCCACCGACACGCCGCTCTACCGCGCGATCGTGGCCGTGACCAAGGAGCACTACCCGAACGCCGCCATCGTGCCCGCGGTGTCCACGGGCTTCACCGACAGCCACTTCTTCCGCGACCGCGGCATCGCGTCGTACGGGTACGCGCCCTTCCTCATTCCCGAAGCCGACAACTCGGGCATCCACGGCAACAACGAGCGCCTCTCGATCGCGAACGTGCGCACGGGCACGCAGATGATGTACGAACTCGTGCGCCGCATGACGACGCCGTGATCGGGCGCTATGTTGCGTGAATCCCAACCTGGTCCGGATATCCCCATGAAGCGGTCATTCCTGTTCGGCGCGTTCGCCTTCGCGCTCGCCGCGTGCACGGCTCCGCTCACCGTCACCTCGGCGCCCACGCCGGCCCGTCCGCCGGCCAGCACTGCGGCAGCGGCGCCGGCCTCGGTGCCCAGGACCACCCTCGATTCCGCGCCCACCGATTGGCAGCTGCTCGACCTGGCCGCCGATCACGTGCCCGGCATCAGCGTGCTGCGCGCCGAGCACGACCTGCTGGCGGGCATGACGCCCAGACCCGTGCTCGTGGCCGTGATCGACGGCGGACTGGACACCGCCCACGTGGACCTGGCGCCGCATCTCTGGCACAATCCCAAGGAGATCGCCGGCAACGGCAAGGATGACGACGGCAACGGCTACGTGGACGATGACTGGGGCTGGAATTTCATCGGCGGCGCCGACGGCAAGGACATCGACCACGAGACGTTCGAACTCACGCGGTTGTACTCCCGGTGCAAGGGGATCGCCAACCTGAGCGTGGCCGGCCCGGTTCCGCCGGCCGCCGAGTGCCAGCACATCGAGACCGAATTCGAGCAGAAGCGCCTGGCCGACGTCGCGACGCTGGACAACATCGACAACGCCGACCGCGCGCTCACGCGCGCGCTGGAGATCCTCAAGGCCGCGATCGCCGACTCGCTCACCGAAGCGCGGGTCAAGGCGTTCCAGCCGAGCGGCCCCAACGAGGTGCAGGCGCGGGCGATCTTCCTGCAGCTGGAAGATCGGGGGGTGACGCCGTCGGTGATCGCCGAAGCGAAGAAGGAGTACACGTCGCGGGTCAAGTACGGCTACGACTCCACGTACGATCCGCGGCCGATCGTGGGCGACGACTACAACAATCTGTCGCAGCGCGACTACGGCAACCGCGACGTGATGGGCCCCGACGCGCTGCACGGGTCGCACGTGTCCGGCATCATCGCCGGCATGCCCGACGCCAAGGAGGGGATCCAGGGGATCGCCCAGGCGGCCCGCATCATGATGATCCGCACCATCCCCGACGGCGACGAGCGGGACAAGGACGTGGCCAACGCCATTCGCTATGCGGTGGACGAGGGCGCCCGGGTGATCAACATGAGCTTCGGCAAGGAGTACTCGCCGCAGAAGGCGGTGGTGGACGACGCGGTGCGGTACGCCGACGCGCACGGCGTGCTGATGGTCCATGCCGCGGGCAACGACGGCAAGGACATCGACCAGGGGCAGAACTTTCCCACGCCGTACTACCTCACGGGCGGCCGGGCGCAGAACTGGATCGAGGTGGGCGCGTCGTCGTGGAAGGGCGGCGACACGCTGGCCACGTCGTTCAGCAACTATGGCCAGCAGCGCGTGGACGTGTTCGCGCCGGGCGAGGACATCCTGTCCACGATTCCCGGCAACAAGTACGAGCGCGACAGCGGCACGAGCATGGCGTCGCCGGTGGTGGCGGGGCTCGCGGCGCTGATCATGTCGTACTATCCCAGCCTCTCGGCGGCCGACGTGAAGCGGATCATCCTGCAGTCGGCCACGCGCTACCCGGCGCAGATGGTGGCCCGGCCCGGGGCCAAGGACGGCGACCCGCTGGTGCCGTTCGGATCGCTCTCGGTCACGGGTGGGATCGTGAACGCGTATGCGGCGCTCCAGCTGGCGGCGTCGGCGGCGGCAGCCAAGCCGTAGCCGGCGCCGACCGGCCAGCGCATAAATCGCGCTACAGCAGCGAGTTCCGTCAGGGAACCGCCGTGGATGTCAGGTTTTACCGCACATTTCCGGGTCATTTAACCCAGGAAAAACGGGCGTTTTCGCCGACTGTAGGGGTTTAGGGAAGCTCATAGACTGAGCGGCACAGGGACAAGAGGTCGATCCACCAGGGATCGGTCGGCAAAGTCCCCCTAAAACCCCCAGGTGCCGTATGAGATTCTCCCGCAAATACTCCAGCCTGCTCGTGGTGGCGGCCCTCCTCGGCCTCCGTCCTGCGGTTTCGTTCGCCCAGGGAGACGCAGGCATCCAGCACATCCGGCCCATGGATCAGCGTGGGCTGAACATCTTCGAGCCGCCCAAGGCCGACACCACCAAGTTCACCGGCCTGCACACCAGTTGGGGCGCCGCGTTCACGCAGGACTTCCAGAACTTCACGCATCAGAACACCGCCACGCCGAACTTGGTGAACGGCGTCAATGCCAACGCGCTCATGCCGATCGGCCCGGGCTTCAACAACGCGATGGCCAACCTGTACATGAACACGCAGCTGGCCAAGGGCATCCGCGTGCAGCTCACCGCGTACCTCTCCACGCGCCACCACAACGAAGCGTGGGTCAAGGACGGCTACTTCCTGATCGACGACTCGCCGTTTGACGTGCCCGAGTTGAACATGCTCATGCAGTATCTCACGCTCCGCGTGGGGCACTTCGAGATCAACTACGGGGACGAGCACTTCCGCCGCACCGACGGCGGCAACGCGCTCGACAACGCGTTCATCGGCAATCCGATCATCGATGCGTTCACCACGGAGATCGGCGCCGAAGCGTACCTGCGGTCCAACGGCTACATGCTGATGGGCGCGATCACGGGCGGCGAGGTGCGCGGCACGGTGGAGACGCCGAGCAAGCGCGCCCCGGCGTTCTACGGCAAGGCGGGGTACGACAAGCAGCTGAACAAGGATCTGCGCTTCCGCCTCACGGGTTCGCTGTTCAGCCAGGCGCGCTCGGCCAACAACACGCTCATCGGCGGCGATCGCGCCGGCTCGCACTACTTCGACGTGATGGAGAACACCGCGTCCACCACGACCGCCAATGCCTGGTCGGGCACGATCAATCCCGGCATGCGCAACGACATCCACGCGCTGGCGGTGAACCCGTTCATCAAGTACCAGGGGCTGGAACTGTTCGGCGACGCCGAGCGTTTCCGCGGCAGCTCGGCCACCGAGGTCAGTGATCGCACGTGGACGCAGTACGACGGCCAGGCGGTGTACCGGTTCCTGCCCAACGAGCAGGCGTACGTGGGCTATCGCTACAACACGGCCAAGGGACAACTCACCGGCATCACCAACGACGTGAGCGTGAATCGCTGGTCGGTGGGTGGCGGCCTGTTCGTCACCAGGAACGTGCTGGCCAAGTTCGAGTACACGAACCAGACCTACAACAACTTCCCGCTCACCGACATCCGGAGCGGCGGACTGTTCAAGGGGTTCATGCTCGAGGGCGTGGTCGCCTTCTGACGGCATAGATGCGGGAGACGGGATCGGGCGATCCCGCGGCGGCGCCGGCTCCTCGATGTCGGCGCACCGAACCCTCCACCGCGAGCGCGGCGGGGGGTTTCCCGCGTCCGCGGCGGGCTCTGGAGTCCGCCGACCGCGGCGATCCGCGCGACGGGCGCCAGGACGCGCGACGGGCGCCAGGAACCCAGGGGTTCGAACGGATGCTCCTGATTGGACGGATGGTTCGGATCGAACTGCCCTTGAGGGGAATCGAGGGCGAGTCCGGCCCCCGCGCCTTGCATGGGGCGGGTCCATTGCGCAATCTCCTCTATGGTAGCGGCGGCATCCGTTTGTCCGTCCTACCGTCCTACCGTCCTACCGTTTTACCGTCCTACTCTCACCCGCCATGCAGACTTCCACTACCGGCTACCCACGGCTCACCGAACCCCTCGTCCGCACGGACGGGGAGCTCCGGCCCGCAACCTGGGACCAGGCGCTCGATGCGGCCGCCGACGGATTCCGTCGCAACATCGAGCGGCACGGCCCCGATGCGCTGGGCATCTTCTCCTGCTCCAAGTCGAGCAACGAGATGAATTTCCTGGCGCAGAAGCTGGCCCGCGTCGCCTTCGGCACCAACAACATCGACAGCTGCAACCGAACGTGACACGCTCCTAGCGTCGTCGGTCTGGCGACGGTCTTTGGGGCGGGCGGGGGCACGAGCTCCTATGAAGAAGTGGAGGACGCGGACGTCGTTCTCCTCTGGGGATCGAACGCGCGTGAGGCGCACCCGATCTGGTTCCACCACCTGCTCAAGGGGGTCCGGAACGGGGCGCGCCTGTACGTGGTCGACCCCCGGCGGACGTCGTCCGCCCAGTGGGCCGACGTGTGGATGGGCATCCACGTGGGCAGCGACATCGCGCTGTCCAACGCGATGGCGCGCGAGATCATCCACGCCGGACTGGCCCACGAGAAGTTCATCGCCAACGCCACGGAGGGGTTCGACGCCTATCGCGCGTCGGTGGAGCCGTACACGCTCGAGTACGCCGAACAGCTGTGCGGCGTGCCGGCCCGCGTCATCCGCGAGGCCGCGCACACGTACGCCAAGTCCGAGCGGGCAATGATCTGCTGGACGCTGGGCATCACGGAGCATCACGACGCCACCGACAACGTGCTGGCGCTGATCAACCTGTCGCTGCTCACGGGGCACGTGGGCACCTGGGGCTCGGGGTGCAATCCGCTCCGCGGCCAGAACAACGTGCAGGGCGGCGGCGACATGGGCGCCATTCCCAACAAGCTGGCGGGTTTCCAGGACATGCTCGACGACGAGGCCCGCGGCCGCTTCGAGCGCAAGTGGAACACCACCATCCAGCGCAAGTATGGCTGGAACCTCACCGAGATGCTCCACGCCATGGGCCGCGGCGAGATGACGTCGCTGTTCGTGATCGGCGAGAACCCCGCGCAGTCCGACGCCGACGGGCATCACGTGGAGTCGCTGCTCCGCGGGCTCGACCACCTGGTGGTGCAGGAGATCTTCCTCACGCGCACCGCGCAGCTGGCCGATGTCGTGCTCCCGTCCGCCGCCACCTGGTGCGAGGGCGAGGGCACGGTCACCAACAGCGAGCGCCGCGTGCAGCGCGTGAAGAAGGCCACCGAGCCGCCCGGCGGCGCGCGCGACGAGCTGTGGATTCTGTCAGAGCTGGCCCGGCGCCTGGGCCACGATTGGGGAACGCCCACTGCCGAGCAGGTCTGGAACGAGGTGCGCGAGCTGGCGCCCGCGTTCTGCGGCGGCATGAGCTATGCGCGCCTCGAGGCGATGGGGGGCATCCAGTGGCCCTGTCCCGACGAGTCGCACCCCGGCACCAGGTTCCTGCACGCGCGGCTGTGGGACGAGCCGCGCGGCGGCCGCGCCGCGCCGTTCAGCGTGGTCCGCCACGAGGGACCGGTGGAGAAGGTCAGCCCGGAGTATCCGTTGGTGCTCACCACCGGGCGCCGGCTCGAGTCGTACAACACCGGCGTGCAGTCGGGGGGCTACGACTCGCCGCTGCATCTGGGCGAGATGCTGGATATCTCTCCCGAGGACGCGGCGCGGATGCACATCGCCGACGGCGACGTGCTGCGCATCACGTCGCGGCGCGGGAGCGTGGTGGCGCCGGCCCGCGTGGACCGGTCGCTGCGTCCCGGCGTGGTGTTCATGACGCTGCACTTTCCCGATGAGGTGGCCACGAACTTGCTCACGATCGACGCGTCCGACGCGAAATCCGGCACGGCAGAATTCAAGGCCTGCGCGGTGCGCGTGGAACGCGCCGGGCCGTCCATGGAGGCCGCGGACTGATGGACATCCGGCTGCTCGACGCCACGCCCACGGACGACGAACGCCAGGCGGTGGACGTCTGCCTGGGGCCTCCGCGCGGGTCGTGGGACGGCGGGACCGTGCGGAGCGCGGAAGATCTGCACGTGGCCTACGGCGGCCAGGAGATGCGCGACCGCCGGCATCAGCTGCTCCCGGCGCTGCGGGCGTTGCAGGCGCGGGTGGGCTGGATCAGCGAGGGCGGGCTGGCGTACGTGTGCGAGCGGCTGGACGTGCCGCCGGCCGATGCGTGGGGGGTGGCCACGTTCTACGCGCTGCTCTCCACCACGCCGCGCGCCAAGCGGGTGCTGCACGTGTGCGACGACATCGCCTGCAAGTGTCGGGGCGCCGACGCGCTGATCGGCGAGTTGGAGCGGCGGGTGGGGCCGGCGCACGGGCACGGGCCGCACGGCGATCAGGTGGCGATCGCCGACGGGGCGTCCACCTGGGTGCGCTCTCCCTGCCTGGGCATGTGCGAGCATGGGCCGGCGGCACTGCTGCAGGTGGCGGGCGAGTCGCCCGTGGAGCACGAGATCGCCGAACTGACGGTGGAGACGGCGGTGGCGCTGCTCGACGGCAGCCGCGCGCTGCCCACCGAGCCTGCGCCGGAGGCCGTGCCCCGGTTTCTGGGCGATCTGCGTTTGCTCAAGCGCGTGGGACTCGTGGATCCCACCAGCATCCAGGCGTACCAGGAGAGCGGCGGGTTCGTGGCGCTGGCCCGGGCGATCGCGCTGGGGCCCGAGCGGGTGATCGCCGAGGTGACGGCGTCGGGGCTCACCGGGCGCGGGGGCGCGGCGTTCCCCACGGGCCGAAAGTGGGAGGCCGTGGCCAAGCAGCCCGTGGCCACGCACTATCTGATCTGCAACGCCGACGAGTCGGAGCCCGGCACGTTCAAGGATCGTGTGCTCATGGAGGGCGATCCGTTCGCGATCGTCGAGGCGATGACCATCGCCGGATATGCCACCGGGTGCGAGCGGGGCTTCATCTACATCCGCGGCGAGTATCCGCTGGCCACGGCGCGGCTGCAGCACGCCATCGACGCCTGCCGGGCCAACGGCAAGTTGGGCGACGACATCCTGAAACTCGGCGTCACGTTCGACATCGAGATCCGGCGGGGCGGCGGCGCGTACATCTGCGGCGAGGAGACGGCGATCTTCAACTCGATCGAAGGGTTCCGCGGCGAGCCGCGCAACAAGCCGCCGTTCCCGGTGCAGGCGGGGCTGTTCGGGTGTCCGACGCTGGTGAACAACGTGGAGACGCTGGCCAACGTGCCGCTCATCGTGCTGCAGGGCGGGGCGGCGTTCGCGAAGGTGGGCGGCGGCCAGAGCACGGGCACCAAGCTGTTCTGCGTGAGCGGCAACGTGCGGCATCCGGGCGTGGTGGAGGTGCCGTTCGGCACCACGCTGCGCCAGGTGATGGACCTCTGCGGCGGGCTGCCCGAGGGCCGGTCGCTGCAGGCCGTGCTGCTGGGCGGCGCGGCCGGCGTGTTCGTGCGCGGGGACGAGCTGGACATTCCGCTCACGCTCGAAGGGGCGCGCGCCGCGGGGGCGACGCTGGGCTCCGGCGTGGTGGTGGCGTTCGACGACCGGGCGGACATGAAGGACGTGGTGCGCCGCATCGCCGCGTTCTTCCGCGACGAGTCGTGCGGGCAGTGCGTGCCGTGCCGGGTGGGGACGGTGCGGCAGGAGGAGGCGTTGTGCCGCATCAACGCCGGCAAGACCTTCGGCGGCGTGTCGAAGGAGCTGGCGTTGCTCGACGAGGTGGGCGCGTCGATGAAGGACGCATCCATCTGCGGGCTCGGGCAGACGGCGTATTCGGCGGTTGAATCCGCCATTAGGAGGCTGGGGTTGTATGGAAGTCGGTAGCGCCTTTTGAGGGTAGGACGGTAGGGGGGTAGGGGGGTAGGGGAGAACGCCGTTGGCTGTTTGCAGTTGTAGTTCCCCAAAGCAGTCTTGCTGTTTGCAGTTATCCGCGCATCCGTTCAATTCGCTTTTGTCGTAGTTCCAAAGCAGTTGTAGTTGTAGTTGCAGTTGCAGTTGCAGTTGTAGTTGCAGTTGCAGTTGTAGTTGCAGTTTCTCAATCGCCAACTCCCTGCAAAAAGGCCTTGCCCCACCGATGACCGGTATCGCTCCAGTACCTCTCGCTCAGATCCGCCGGCGCCGCAACGCCGATGTGGCGCAGGTATCGCTCACCATCGACGGCCGAGCGGTGGTGGTGCCCGAGGGCACCACCATTCTCGCCGCCTGCACGCAGATGGGGATCGAGATCCCCACCCTCTGTTTTCTCGAGACGCTGCGTCCCGTGAACGTGTGCCGCATCTGCGTGGTGGAGGTGAAGGGGTCGCGCGTGCTGGTGCCCAGCTGCTCGCGGGCCGTCGAGGCCGGCATGGACGTGCAGACCAACTCGCCGCGGGTGCGGCACAGCCGCAAGCTGATTCTCGAGATGCTCGCGTCGTCGGTGGATCTGTCCACCACACCCCAGGTGGCGGCGTGGGTGGCCGAGTATGGCGCCGATCCCGCGCGGTTCGGTCCGCCCGCGCCCGCCGCGGCCGCCGGTGCGCGCGACGCGCTCGTGCCCGGGCATCACGCGCCGCCGGATCCCGCGTACGCCGCCACCGTGGCGCAGCCCACCAAGGTGGACAACGATCTGTACGTGCGCGACTACGCCAAGTGCATCCTCTGCTACAAGTGCGTGGAGGCGTGCGGCCCCGAGCATCAGAACACCTTCGCGATCGCGGTGGCTGGGCGCGGGTTCGATGCCCGCATCTCCACCGAGATGGCGGTGGCGCTGCCCCAGTCGGCGTGCGTCTATTGCGGCAACTGCATTGCCGTGTGTCCCACGGGCGCGCTGATGGCCAGGACCGAGTTCGACATGCGGGCCGACGGATCGTGGGACGAGGCCGCGCAGACCGCCACCGACACCATCTGTCCGTACTGCGGCGTGGGGTGCACGCTCACGCTGCACGTGCAGGATGGGGAGATCGTGAAGGCCACGAGTCCGCTGGGCAACGAGGTCACCCGGGGCAATCTCTGCATCAAGGGCCGGTTCGGCTGGCGGTTCGTGCAGGGTGCGCGTGGCTGAGACGCCGCCGGCACTGGGGGCCGTTCCCGGCGTGGGCTACGGGCTGCCGGTGGAGTCGCGCAGCTTCGTCCACCTCGACGGGGATGCCGCGCATGCCGACCGGGCGCCGGTGGCCGGCGAGGTGCCGGTGGCGTTCGTGTACGGGGGGCGGTCGCACGTGGTGATGATGTGCACGCCCTCCGATCTCGAGGATCTGGCGGTGGGGTTCTCGCTCAGCGAGGGGATCGTGGAGCGCGCCGCCGACATCGGGCGCGTGGAGATCGCGCCGCACAGCCGCGGAGTGGAGCTGACCATCGAGATTCCCAGCGCCGCGTCGGCGCGGCTGGCCGATCGGACGCGGGTGCTCGCCGGCCGCACCGGCTGTGGGCTGTGCGGGGTGGAGGCGATCGACGATGCCGTGCGCGCGCCGCGGGTGGTGGCGTCGTCGCTCGTGGTCGCCGCCGAGGCGTTGTGGCGGGCGGGCTCGGCGCTGGACGCGCGGCAGCCGTTCAATCGCGACACGCACGCCGTGCACGGAGCGGCGTGGGCGCGTGCCGACGGCACGCTGCACGTGGTGCGCGAGGACGTGGGTCGTCACAACGCGCTGGACAAGGTGCTCGGCGCGCTGGCGCGCGAGGGGGTGGACCCTGGGGCCGGGTTCCTGGTGGTCACGAGCCGGGCGAGCTTTGAATTGGTGCAGAAGGCGGCCGCGTTCGGCGTGCCGTTGCTGGCTGCAGTGTCGCGTCCCACCGGTCTTGCCGTGCGCCTGGCCGAGGCGGCGAATGTCTGCCTCGTGGGCCTGCTGCGCGGGCGGACCGCGAATGTGTATGCTCACCCGGAGCGCGTGGGCGCTCCGATCACGCGGGAGACGAGTTGACCGGTTCCACCGTTCCATCCGATATCGAAATCGCGCAGGCTGCGCGGCCGCGTCCGATCGTGGACGTGGCCGCGGACCTTGGCCTCGGCGCTGACGACATAGACCTGTACGGCAAGTACAAGGCCAAGATCCCGCTCGAGATCTCCACGCGTCCCGTGCGTGGGCGGCTGGTGCTGGTGACGGCGATCAGTCCCACGCCGGCCGGCGAGGGCAAGAGCACCGTGAGCGTGGGGCTGTCGCAGGCGCTGCGGCGCATCGGCACGAACGCCATTCTCTGCATGCGCGAGCCCAGTCTGGGGCCCGTGTTCGGGGTCAAGGGTGGGGCGGCCGGTGGCGGGTATGCGCAGGTGATTCCGATGGAGGACATCAACCTCCACTTCACCGGCGACTTCCATGCCATCTCGAGCGCGCACGCGCTGTTGTCGGCCATGCTCGACAACCATCTGCAGCAGGGCAACGCGTTGAACATCGACGCGCGGCGGATCACCTGGCCGCGGACGATCGACATGAACGATCGCGCGCTGCGCAATGCCGTGATCGGGTTGGGCGGGATGAGCGACGGCGTGGTGCGCGAGGAGCATTGGGTGATCATTCCGGCCAGCGAGATCATGGCGATCGTGGCGCTGTCCAGCAGTCGCAAGGATCTGGAGGAGCGGCTGTCGCGGATCATCGTGGGGGCCACGGCGGGCAAGGACCGGCAGCCGGTGCGGGCCGGTCAGTTGAACGCGAGCGGGGCGATGGCGATGCTGCTCAAGGATGCCATCCGTCCCAATCTCGTGCAGACGTTGGAGGGTGGGCCGGCGTTCGTGCACGCCGGTCCGTTCGGCAACATCGCGCACGGGTGCAACAGCATTCTGGCCACGCGGTCGGCGCTGGCGCTGGGTGACGTGGTGGTGACCGAGGCCGGGTTCGGGTCGGATCTGGGGGCCGAGAAATTCTTCGACATCAAGTGCCGGTTCGGGGGGTTGAATCCCGAGGCGGCGGTGCTGGTGGCCACCATCCGCTCGCTGAAGATGCAGGGCGGGATGGACAAGAAGTCGCTGACGAAGGAGGACCTGGGCGCGTTGGAGCGCGGGTTGCCGCATCTGAAGCACCATCTGGAGAACGTGCGGCAGTTCGGCGTTCCGGTGGTGATCGCGATCAACCGGATCCTGAGCGACACGCCGGCCGAGTTGAAGATGGTGCACGATTACGCGGCCGGGTTGGGTGCGCGGGTGGTGCTGGCCGACGT
>DATLTC010000060.1 GCA_035533755.1 Gemmatimonadaceae bacterium | reverse complement strand
AGCGCTGACCGGCCTCAGCGCCGGCCCGGGGCCCCGGTCCATCGCGCCAGCCGGCCGCGCGGCCCCGCGGCAAGTCCCACGCCGCCGCCGAATCGCACGACATTGAGGGGCAGCGTGTCGGTGGAGATCCACGATTCGCCGCCGTCGCGCGACACGACGGTGCCGGCGAGCCCCACTGCAACCATCGTGCCCGCGTTGCCCGCGTACGACACGCCGGATAGATAGGCGGGTGCGAGCGGTCCCCTGGCCGCGCGCCAGATGCGCCCGCCGTCTTCGGTGAGCGCCACGTTCACGGTCGGCGCGTGGGGTCTGGTGTATTCGCCGCCCACCGCGACGCCGTGCAGGGCGTCGCTGAACGCCACGGCGAAAATGCCCGATGCGCTGCCGCCGACGTGCACCGGCGTATCGCTCACGCTCCAGGTGCGACCGCGGTCGGAGGAGTGGAACACGCGCGCCGCGGCGGCGCCGCCGGTACCGATCCAGGCGTCGCGCGATCCCCACAGGGCGATGCTGGTGTTGCTGGCGGCGAAGGCGCCCTCGCCGCTCAACGTGGGCGGAAGCGCGCCCGGCGGCACGCGCGTCCACGTCTGCCCGCCGTCGTCGGTGACGAGGAGGAAGAGCGCGCCGTCCACCGGATCGCTGAGCGCGATGCCGTGCTGCGCGTCCCAGAACGCGAGTGCGTCGAGGAAGACGCCCTTGCGATCGGTGGTGTAGGTGGTGGTCCAGGTTTTTCCGCCGTCGGTGGTGCGGAAGATCCGCGCCTGACCGCTCTCGGCGGGCCCGGCGCTGGCCGCCACCGCCACTTGGGCGGAGAGGCCGACGATGGACCGCAGGTCGAGCGTGTTGGCGCCCGGCACGGAATCGACGGTCCATGACGCGCCGCCGTCGGTGCTGCGCGCCACCGTGCCGTGCGTGCCGCTGGCCCATGCCGTGCCATCGCCCGCCAGGCTGAGCCCGCGGAATTCGGCGCGCGTGGGCGCCGGAACGAGCTGCCACTGTGCCGCCGCGGGCGCGGCGACGAGCAGGGCCGCGGCGGCGGCGGCGTGGCGCGACAGGGCGCCGAGGGAACGGGCGGAGGTCACGGGGTGGGCTCCTGGCGGTCGGGAGGCGAATCGGACGCGGGAATGTCCGCCGCCGGATCGCCCGGGGGAAGTGGCAGGTCGTACCGGGGCAGGAGGTCGGGCAGGACCGGGATGTCGTCGATGCCGAGAATGTCGTCGGCGCGCCAGGCCACGTACAAGAAACCGAGCGACGCGACGATGGCGCCGCAGCCCTCCATCCAGTGGGCGTGGCGAAGGACGAACAGGAATGAGACGCCCACCGGGAGAAAGATGGTGCCGAACAGCGCGCTCACGGTGCGCAGCATGCAGCCGGGGTTGCTCAGGCGGGACATGGACGGGGGGCCTCGGGGTGGCCGAAATCTCCGAGCCCGGAGCGGTTGGGGCAAGCGCGGTTGCGGCCCACGCGGGGCACCCGCTACCGTGAGACGCTCCCACCCGACCGCCGATGCTCACCATTGCCGACATTGTTGCCGCCCGCGAACGGATCGCGGGACGCGTCCATCGCACGCCCACGCTGAGCGCCGAGCGCATCGGCGCGCGCGTGCCGGGGGGCGTGCGGCTGTCGCTCAAGTGCGAGCTCCTGCAGAAGACGGGGTCGTTCAAGGTGCGCGGAGCGCTGAACGCGGTGAGTCTGCTGACCGCGGCCGAGCGGGGGCGGGGCGTGGTGGCGGTGTCGGCCGGAAACCACGCGCAGGCGCTGGCGTGGGCGGCGCGGGCGGCGGGCGTCAAATGCACCGTGGTCATGCCGAGCGCGGCGTCGCAGGCCAAGCTCGACGCCACGCGCGGGTACGGCGCCGAGGTGGTGCAGTACCAGTGGGGCTCGGCGATGTTCGACAAGGCGCGCGAGTTGGCCGAAACGCACGGCTACGTGTTCGTGCATCCGTTCGATGACCCGCGGGTGGTGGCGGGCGCCGGCACCGTAGGGCTGGAGATTCTCGAAGACGCGCCCGACGTGGAAGCGATCGTGGTCCCGGTGGGTGGCGGCGGACTGCTGGCCGGCATCGCGGTGGCCGTCAAGGAGACCAAGCCCGGGGTGCGCGTGTTCGGCGTGGAGCCGGTGGGCGCGGCGGCGCTCCGGCGAAGCCTCGACGCCGGCGTGGTGACGCCGATCGACGCGCCGCAAACGATCGCCGACGGGTTGGCCGCGCCGATGACCACGGAGCTGCCGCTCTCGGTGGCGCAGCGCTACGTGGACGACGTGGTGCTGGTGACCGACGCCGAGATCGCGGAGGCGATGGCGGTGATCCTGTCCTCGGCCAAGCTGATGGCCGAACCGGCCGGGGCCGCCGCCACGGCGGCGCTGCTGTGTGGGCGGCTGCCGATGGCGCCGGGCGCGCGGGTGGTGAGCGTGGTGAGCGGAGGCAACGTGGACCTGGCGCGCCTCAAGGAACTGATCTAGCGGTCCGCCGGATCGACCCCGCCGCGCATGCGCGGCGCCACGCGCACCGCGGTGCCGTAGCAGAGCACTTCCGACACGCCGGACATGATCTCGGTGGCGTCGTAGCGCACGGCGAGCATGGCATTGGCGCCGAGTTGGGAGGCGTGGTCCACCGCGTTGGCGAAGGCGTCGGCGCGCGCGCGCTCGCAGAGGTCGGTGAGCAGCGAGATGTTGCCGCCCAGCAGCGTCTGGAACTTGGCGCCGATCGTGCCGACCACGGAACGCGAGCGCACGACGATGCCGCGCACGACGCCGAACGTGCGCACCACGTCGTAGCCCGCGAGATCGTTGGCCGTGGTGGTGAGGAACTCGGGGCCGGCGGGCGCCGGCGGTCGCGGAATGGAGGTCATTTATTTCTTGGTGTGGCGCTGCAGCCACCATTTGGTCCAGGCGACGATCGTGGCGCAGCCGGTCTGGCCGGCGATCTGGAACTGGGCCGGGGTCTCGGAGCCGTGGTACACCTCGATGGCGCCGACCTGGTCGGGGGTGAGGAACCCGTTGACGTCGCCGGGGCTCATCGAACTCCAGGGGGAGCCGTCGACCACGTAGTCCACGCATCCCCCGCCGCCGGGCGACCGGGTGTCGGTGATGTACGTGTCGTAGCCCGACGTGGTGACGCTGAGGCCCGGCACCGTCCGCAGGAGGTCGGTGAACTTGGGAGCCTGCCGGTTGTCGATCGCCTTCTCGTCCATGAAGTAGCCGAACCCGGACTTCCGGCGCTCGGTGAATCCCACGGCATCGAGGCCGCTGATGCGCTGGACCTCGGTGGTGACCGTGGGGAGCACCATGACCGAGTTGTCGAGTTCGAGGCTGACCGAGGCCGGGGCGATGCTGGACAGCTCGACGGCTTTCTCGGTGGGGGTGTAGCCGATGAGCATGGCGCGCACCACCTGCGAGCCGGAGGGCAGGCTGTCGAGCTTGAAGCTGCCGTCGGGGCCGGTGTTCACCGAGTGGAGCGTGCCCTCGAGCTGCACGCGGGCGCCGTGCACCGGCTTGCCCGATCCGTTGAGCACGCGCCCGACGAGCTGCGCGTTCATGGCGGGGCGGGGCGGCTGATGGTTGGTGTCGCCGGCGGCGACGGTGGCCGGAGCGGCTGCGGCGATGCTCATGCTGCGGAGCTCGAGCAGATCCTTGTCGAAGGTCACCGGCACGTCGCCGCTCTTCACGCCGCCGAAGGTGGCCTGGACCTTGCCATTGAACGTGGCCGGCAGGCCGCAGATGCGGTACGTGCCGTCGGGTCCGGTGACGGCCTCGCGCAGTCGCGGAATCTTGCGCAGCCCCGAGAGGTCGAACTCCGACCAGACGATGGAAACCTGCGCCTTGGGCATGGGCTCTTCGGTATCGGCATTGCGGACGCGGCCGAACAGCGCCGACGGTCCGCGGGTGAGCCAGGCGGCGGGACAGAGCATCTTGACGAGGCTGGCCGGCGACGGCGTGGTGATGTTGAGCGTCTTCTGCTCGCCGGCTGCGATCGTGATCACCGGAGTCACGAGCTGGACGCCGATGGAGTCGAGAATCGGGTGGGCGGCGATCAGCTGATACTTGCCCGGCGGGACGCTGTCGAAATGGAAGCTGCCGTCGGGGCCGGCCACGGTGATCATCGCCGTTCCGCGCATGGCGATCTGGGCGCCGCTCATGGGGCGGCCCCTCACGCTGTCATAGGCGATGCCGCTGATGGCGGCGGGTCTGGCGGGCTGTTGGGCGACGAGGGGGAGCGGGGCTCCCACTGCGAGGAGCGCCGCGACGAAGGCGGCGCGCAGGGTCACATCGGTACGCATTCCCAATACTACTACCGGACGGCGGTAAGGCTCCAGTCGAAGCCAAAATTGCGGTTTCGAGGTGCCGAGTGCATGGAACGCCGGACGTATCGGACAAGATGCCCGACGGTGTCGAGTTTCTAGGGCGTACTCTAGACAGTCACGACCTTGCGGGCATTTCCGGTCTATATGACACTTCGTCCGTACTAGCCTCTTCGACTCAAGAAGGAGCTGCCTGTGCTTGACGAGCGGAATCCACCGACGCCGGCGGATGCGCCGATCCGGGATCGAATTCGGAGAAGGTGGACGGTGCAAGATCTAGCGGACCGGGTGAAGCGGGCGCTGTACGAGCACTTCGAGCAAACGCTCGTCGTGGTGCTGGTCGCGTCGTTGCTGCTCATCAACTTCGTGGTGGATTACAAGCTCGCGTTCCTGAGCTTCTACTACCTGCCGATCATCGCGGCAGGATTCCTGTCGGGGCGCCGGAGCGCGGTGTGGGCGGCGGTGTTGACGGTGTTGCTGGTGACGTTCTTCCAGGCCGTCACCGGGCTGGGCGGCGTCGCCGGCATCAGCGCGGTGACGCTGACGTTCCTGGTGCCCTGGGGCGGATTCCTCATCCTCACGGGCTACTCGGTGGGCACGCTGTCCGAGCAGCACACGGAGCGGGCCGACGACGTGAAGCGGACGTATTTCGCGCTGCTGGAGTTGCTCACATTCCACCTCGACTCGGCCGACCGCTACCGCCGGGGCCACAGCTATCGAGTGGCGGAGCGGTCGGTGGCCATCGGGCGCAAGCTGGCGATGACGGCCGACCAGCTCGAGGAGCTGCGGGTGGCGGGGTTGCTGCACGAGATGGGCCCACAGGATCCGCGCGTTGCCCGGATGTTCGCGGACTTCCCGCGGGAGATTCGCGAGGTGCCGGTGGCGGCGTCGATGCGCGCCGCGCTGGACACGGTGACGTCGTATGGCCGGTACCACGAGCTGATCGGCGACGACTGGCCCATCGACGCGCTGCGCATCCCGATGGCGGTGAAGATCCTGGCCGTGGCCGACGCCTACGAGACGCTGCTCACGCCCACCGAGACGCGCCCGGCGTTCGCGCCATGGAACGCGCTCGAGGAGATCGATCGCAGCGCGGGCCGCACGTTCGCCACCGAGGTGGTGCACGCCCTGCGGCACACGATCGTGCCGGAGTACGCCGACTACGTGGCGGAGCAGCCGCCGCTCAAGCTAATCGTCACGCGGGGCGCCTGAACCGCGTCGCGCGCGGCGCGCCGCTTTGACGCGCCAGAGGCCCCAGGCGGCCACGAGCGCGCTCACGAGCGTCCACCCCACCACGAACACGTAGAGGGCGTGGCCGCCGCGCTGCTCGAGGTGCGATGCCTTGAGCACCGCCACGGCGATCGCGTCGAGGACGACGATGGCGCCGACCAGCTGGGCCAGGGCGCGCGTGGCGGGCGATTGCGTGCGCATCAGTTGGACAATCCGGAAGGGGGAGCGGGCCGGCTACCGCGGCGGTGGTGTCAACTCGCCGCGGCGCCCACGCGCCGATGCGAAGAATGCCGCGAGCGCGTCGAGGTCGGCGTCGATGTCGCCGGTGGTAGTGTACGCGGGGCCGATGGCCAGCGCATGGCGGGTCCAATCGAACGCGACCGGGATGATCGGCACGCCGGCGCCGCGGGCGATGTGGTAGAACCCGGACTTCCATCGCGGCACCGCTTTCCTGGTGCCCTCGGGAGAGACCGCCAGGAGCAACCGTTCCTGCTCGGCGAACCGGCTCACCGATTGGGCCACCATGTCCTGGGGCTTGGTGCGGTCCACCGGAATGCCGCCCAGCCAGCGCATGAGGCCGCCGAACGGGGGCCGGAACAGGGTGTGCTTGCCGAGCCATGCCGCGCGGAGCCCGAGCGCGAACTTGGCGGCGATCCCGATCACGAAGTCCCAATTGGAGGTGTGCGGGGCCACGATCACCACCGCTTGGGGGATGTTCGGTAGCGCGCCGTCGATATGCCACCGGAGGCGGGCGAGGCCCCACCGCCCGAGGGCGCGGGTCAAGGGGCCGCCGCTGGCCGGGAGGGCGTCACCCAGCTTGGGGATGCTGGCGCGAGGTGGCATCTGGCGGGCAAGCTATCGAGGGAACCCGAGGTGCGCCATAATATCGCCGTGCGAATCTCCGACGCCCTCGACCGAACCGCCCGCGACCACGCGGACCTGCCGGCGCTGTGCTGGAAGGAAGACGGACGCTGGGAGTCGCTCACGTGGAGCGGCTACCGGCAGCAGGTGCACCTTGCCGCGCGCGGGTTTCTGGCGTTGGGGGTGGAGCCGGGCAAGGGCGTGGCGATCATCGGCGCCAACTGCCCGGAGTGGCTCGTGGCCGATCTCGCCGCGATCCACGCGGGCGCGCTGCCCAGCGGCATCTACGCCACCTGCACGGCGGAGCAGTGCGAATACGTGGCGCGCCACTGCGAAGCGCAGGTGGCCGTGGTGGAGAACGCCGAGCAGCTGGCCAAGTTCCTGTCGGTGAGCGACGCCCTGCCGCAGCTGCGGGCCATCGTGCAGATGCATGGCGAGCCGGCCGCAGCCGGCGTGATCGCGTGGCCGGACCTGCTCCGCCGCGGCGCGCTGGTGGCCGAGTCGGCGCTGGAGCAGCGCCTGGCGGCGCAGTCGGCGGACGACGTGGCCACGCTCATCTACACGTCGGGGACGACGGGCGTGCCGAAGGCGGTGATGCTCACCCACGACAACGTCGTGTGGACGGCGGATACGGGCATCCGCGCCCTCGGGCTGCGGCCCGGCGACAACATTCTGAGCTATCTGCCGCTGAGTCACATCGCCGAGCAGATCGTGTCGTTGTTCGGGCCGGTGGTGTTCGGTGGATGCACGTGGTTTGCCGAGAGCATGGAGCGGTTGGGCGACAACCTGCGGGAAGTTCGGCCCGACTTCTTTCTCGGGGTGCCGCGGGTGTGGGAGAAGATCCAGGAGCGCATGGAGGCGGCGGGCGCCGAGAACTCGCCGCTGCGCAAGCAGCTGATCGCGTGGGCGCGCGGCGTGGGGATCGCGGGCGGCTACGCGGCGCAACAGGGGCGGCGGCGGCCGCTCCTGTATCCGCTCGCCGACGCGCTCGTATTCCGGACGGTGCGCAAGCGGCTGGGGTTCGACCGGGCGCGTGTGCTCGTGACGTCGGCGGCTCCGATCGCGCGGTCGACGCTCGACTTCTTCCTGTCGCTGGGGCTGCCGATCTGCGAGGTGTATGGGATGAGCGAGTGCACCGGGCCGGCGACGATCAGCACGCCGGGCCAGGTGCGCACGGGGAAGGCCGGGTTCGTGTTTCCCGGCGCCGAACTCAAGGTGGCCGAGGACGGCGAGATCTGCATGCGCGGCCGCCACGTGTTCAAGGGGTACTACAAGGATCCGGCGGGCACGGTCGACGCGCTGGATGCCGAGGGTTGGCTGCACTCGGGCGACATCGGCGACCTGGATGCGGACGGGTTCCTGCAGATCACCGATCGCAAGAAGGATCTCATCATCACGGCGGGGGGCGAGAACGTGGCGCCGCAACTCGTGGAGGGATACCTGAAATCGATTCCGGTGGTGAGCCAGGCGGTGGTGATCGGCGACCGGCGGCGCTATCTGGGCGTGCTGCTCACGCTCGATCCGGCTCGGCTGCCGGTGGACGCGCAGGCGGCGGGGAGTCCGGCCCGCGATCCGGCGAGCGCCGCGCAGTGCGAGAAGTTCCGGGCGTATCTGCAGCGGCACATCGACGCCGTGAACGCGCGGCTGGCGCGGGTGCAGGCGGTGAAGCGGTTCGAGATCATCGCCGGAGAGTTCACGGTCGAGGGCGGGGAGCTGACGCCCTCGCTCAAGGTGCGCCGCCGCGCGGTGGCCGAGAAATACGCGCGGGAGATCGAGCGGCTGTTCGGGTGACGCCGCGGCGTCAGCGGAGCATCTGCTTGGCGATCGTCTGGAGCTGCATGTTGGACGTGCCTTCGTAGATCGCGCCGATCTTCGCGTCGCGATAGAACTTCTCGGCCGGGAAGTCCTTGGTGTAGCCGTAGCCGCCGAACAGCTCCAGCGAGATCGACGTCACGCGCTCGCACACCTGCGAGGCATACAGCTTGGCCATGGCGCCTTCCATCACGATGTCGTGGCCGGCGTCCTTGAGGCGCGCCGCGTTGTACACCATGAGTCGCGCCGCCTCGACTTCGGTGCGCGCCTGGGCGAGTTGGAACTGGACGCCCTGGAAGTCGGCCAGCGCCTTGCCGAACTGCTTGCGCTCCTTGACGTACTCGGTGGCGGCCCGCAGCGCGCCCTGCGCCACGCCGATCATCTGCGCTCCGATGCCGATGCGTCCCTCGTTGAGCGTCTCGATGGCCACCTTGTAGCCCTGGCCCACGGGTCCGAGGACGTTCTGCGCCGGCACTTGAACGCCGTCGAGGATCAGCTCCGTGGTGCTCGACGCGCGGATGCCCATCTTGTCTTCCTTCTTGCCGACGCTGAATCCCGGGAATCCGCGTTCGACGACGAAGGCGGTGATTCCCTTGTAGCCGGCGGCCGGATTGGCGTTGGCGAAGATCACGTAGATCTGCGCCTCGGCGCCATTGGTGATCCACATCTTTCGTCCGTTGAGGATCCAGCGGTCGCCCTGCTGTTCGGCCCGCGTGGTCATCCCGAACGCGTCCGACCCCGAGCCCGGTTCGGACAGCGCGTAGGCGCCGGGCGTCCCGCCGGTGAGGCGGGGCAGGTAGGTGGCCTTGATGTGGTCGCTGCCGTAGGTGCGGATGGGATAGTTGACCAGCGTGTTCTGGACGTCGACCTGGATGGCGGCCGACGCGTCGATCTTGCTGATCTCCTCGACGGCGAGGGTGACCATCATCAGCGATCCGGCCGAGCCGCCGTAGTCCTCGGCGACCTCGATGCCCATCAGGCCCATGTCGGCGAAGGCCTTGGTGAGTTCGGGGTCGATGCGCCCCGCGCGCTCCATCTCCTGGACCCGGGGGCGAACCATCTCCTCGGCCATGGCCGCGACCGCGTCGCGGAACATGATCTCGTCGTCGGAGAGGGTGGTGAGCGGCGGGCGGGCCGCGGAGCGGTCGGCAGGCATGGGGACGCGTGGTGGAGGTGTGCGGATGCGCAGCGAGTCCCGAGAATATAAAGAAAGTGCAGGGCCTGGACCGGCCAATGGCAGGCTCGCTGCCGGCGGGGCGGCTAGAACATCGACCGGGCGCGAGTGCAGAGCGCCAGCAGGTCGTCGTCGGACATGGCGCGCCAGCCTGGCGGGGCGGGCCAGATCCGGCGGCGGTCGATCCTCGACGTGAAGATCAGCCCCGGATTCTCGGTCTGCGGCAGGACGTCCCAGTCGAGCGCCATCCGGAAGTCCCACTGGCTCTCGTCGTACACTTCCCACTCGATCCGATCGGCATCCACGAGCAATCGCGCGCCGGGATCGCGAAGACCGCCGGACGGGGGATTCTCTGGACGTTGTGGTCGGAACTCCATGTCGTGGGGGCCTGCCTGCCGGCCGCGCCGATCGCGGGAGCCAATCGAACGGGGGGGCGGGTTGTCGACAATATTAGAAAATGTCGCAAGACGGCATCGTCTGGGCGACCCTACCGCGAATTCCCTGCATAAGTAATGACGTGCCAAGGAGATTCAGGCAACCCTGGGGCGGGATGTCCGGCGCCGATCCGACTGCCCGGGCGCCGGCCGTTAGAGGCCCCCGGGCGCCTCACGTCGGCCGAAGACGTCGAGCGCGAGGTCCACCTTGCCGAACGGGGCCGAGACCTGGGCCCCCTGGAGGGTGTCCCGCACGCGGTCGAGCATCTCGCGGGCGATTGCCAGGCCCTCGGCCACGGCGTGATCGCGCGACCGTTCGTTGGCCCGGCGCATCCGGGTGATCACGGCGTCGGGCACGCTCACGCCGGGCACTTCATTGGCCAGGAATTCGGCGTTGCGCACCGAGACCAGCGGCCAGATGCCGGCGATGACGGGAATGCGGACGTGAGCGATGCGCGCGAGGAAGCGCTCCAACTGCTCCACATCGAACACGGGCTGCGTGATGGCGTACTCGGCGCCCGCATCCACCTTCCATTCGAATCGCTTCACCTCGTGTTCGAGATCGACCGCGGCCGGGTTGACTCCCACGCCGATCACGAACCGCGTGGGCTTCCCGATCGGATTGCCGCCGGGGTCGAGACCGCGGTTGAGGTTGTGGACGAGGTTGGTGAGCCCGATCGAATCGATGTCGAAGACGGCGGTGGCATCGGGGTAGGGCCCCATCTTGGGCGGGTCGCCGGTCACGAGCAGCAGGTTGTGGAGTCCGATGGCGGCGGCGCCGAGCAGGTCGGAGAGCATGCCGAGCAGGTTGCGGTCGCGGCACGCGTAGTGGGTGACGGTCTCGATGCCCACCTGCTGCTGGATGAGCACGCTCGTCATGAGCGCGCCCATGCGGCTCTGGGCGCGAGGTCCGTCGGGCACGTTGACGGCGTCGATGCCGGCCGCGTGGAGGCGGCGCACGTCGGCCAGCATGGTGGTGGCGTCCACGCCGCGGGGGGGGACGATCTCCACGGACGTGACGAACTCGCGGGCGGCGATCTTCGCGCCCCAGCGCGACCGCTCGGCCAGGGGGACGACGGCGGGGAGTTGCGGCGTCGCGACGGCGTGGGCGGTGTCGAGCGATTCGGATCGGGCGCGCGCGTCCGCCAGGCGGGGCGCGAGCGGGCGGACGCCTTCGGCGATGGCGTGGATGTGGGCCGGCGTGGTGCCGCAGCAGCCGCCGACGATCTTGGCGCCCGCCTGCACGAGATGCCGCGCGTAGGTGGCCATGTATTCCGGGCTGGCCATGTACATGCTGCGCCCGCCGACATCGCGGGGCATGCCGGCGTTGGGCTGGGCGCTGAGCTTGCGTTGCGTGACGGGGGCCATGCGCTCGATGGCTTCGAGGATGGTCTGCGGTCCCACGGAGCAGTTGAGGCCGATGACGTCGGCGCCCCATGCATCGAGCGCGCGGGCGACGTCTTCGGGCGTGGCGCCGTAGGGGGTGAGCCCATCGACGCCGATCGTCATCTGCGCCACCACCGGCATCGTGGGGTCCACCTGACGCGCGGCGCGAATGGCCTGTTCGATCTCGTGGAGGTCGGAGAAGGTCTCGAGGATGAACAGCTCGGCGCCGCCGTCGCGCAGCCCTTCCATCTGCTCGCGGAAATGGGCGCGCGCCTGGTCGAGGCTGGTGGGGCCGAACGGTTCGAGCCGGACGCCCAGCGGCCCCACGGCGCCGGCCACGAGCACGTCGTGGTTGCCCGCCACTTCGCGGGCGATCTGGGCGGCGGCGCGGTTGAGCTCGTGCACCTGGGCCTCGAGGCCGTGCTGGGCGAGCTTGACGCGGTTGGCGCCGAAGCTGTTGGTCTCGAGCACCTCGGCGCCGGCGCGGACGTATTCCTGGTGCACGGCGCGCACCAACTCGGGGGCGCGCGTGTTGAGCTCGTCGTAGCACTGGTTGATGAACACGCCGCGCGCGTAGAGCATGGTGCCCATGGCGCCGTCGAACACGATGATGCGCGCCGGGTCGAGAAAGCGTTGCAGCGAGTTGGGCGTGCTCATGTGGCAGCTCCGGCGGCGGTGCGCACGGCGTAGTACTTGGCCTCGGGGTGGTGCACGATGAGGGCCGCCGTGCTCTGCTCGGGAACGAGCTGGTAGGACGTGGTGAGCGTCATGCCCAGGTCGCGCTCCGCGGGCAGGAGTCTGAACACCACGGCGTGATCGTCGAGATCGGGACAGGCGCCGTAGCCCCACGAGTAGCGCTTGCCGCGTCCGCCGGGAATGCCGAGTTCGTGGCGGGTGCGGCGGTGGAGCCATTCGGCCACGGCTTCGGCGGTCTCCACGGCGAGTCCGTGGAGGTAGTACGCTTCGGTGTATTCGGCGGCCTGCTGCAGGCGGTCGAACTCGCGTGACGCGGCGTCGCCCACGGTGACCACCTGCAGCGCCACGACGTCCATGTCGCCCGATTCCACCGAGCGGAAATAGTCGGCGAGGCAGAGCCGCTCGCGCCCGTCCTGGCGCGGGAAGGTGAAGCGGGCGATCTCCGCGGCCGTGCCGTCGCGCGCATAGGCATCGGGGTCGTACACCACCAGGGCGTTGCCGCGGGATTGCGCGGGGAAGTACCCGTACACGGCCTGGGGGGTGAGCCAGCCCTCGTGGCGCGCGCGGTCCTTGAGGCGGGCCAGCGTGGGCTCGAATTCCTCGCGCACCAGGCGGTCGAACTCGTCGCCCGAGCCGCGGGCGCCCCACTGCAGGCGGTAGAGCTCGTCGAGGTCGAGCAGTTCGAACACCTCGTCGAGGGGGATGTCGCGCAGGGCGCGGGGGCCGTAGAAGGGCGCGGCGGGCACCGGGTGATCGGCGCGGACGCCGCTGCGCCGCTCGTCGTCGGTACCGGCGCGGATGTCCTTGCCGGCCGCGGAGTGGAGGAAGACGTCGTTGCGCGCGTCGTCGTGCAGCTGGCGGGTGACGGCGGCGCGCCGGTCGGGGTTCTGCAGCGCCTCCATCGTCTCCAGCCCCTCGAACGCGTCCTTGCAGTAGAACACGCCGGGCTCGTACGCGCGTTCGCCGTCCACGAACATGGCGCGGCGGCCGAACCGGCGGTTGATCGCCGCGCCGCCGATGAGCACCGGAATGCGCATGCCGCGCTTGTCCAGCTCCTGCACGCACAACGGCATCTGCTTGGAGGTGGAGACGAGCAATGCCGAGAGGCCGATGGCGTCGGCGTTCACCTCCTGCGCCTTCTCGAGGATCGTGTTCACGGGCACCTGCTTGCCGAGGTCGAACACGGTATAGCCGTTGTTGGAGAGGATCGTGTTGACGAGCGACTTGCCGATGTCATGGACGTCGCCGTACACGGTGGCGAGAACGACGCGTCCCTTGGTGTAGCCCTCGGCTTTCTCGAGGAACTGCTCGAGGTGCTTGACCGCCTTCTTCATCACCTCGGCCGACTGGAGCACGAACGGCAGGATGAGGTCCCCGGCGCCGAACCGGTCGCCCACCTCCTTCATGGCGGGCAGGAGCACGTCGTTGAGCACGCGCACCGGGTTGGTGCGCACGCCAGCGGCGTCGAGCACGGCTTCGATGCCGTCCTTCTTGCGGTGGACCACCATCCACCGCGCCTTCTCGTCCGGCGTCATGGCCGAGGTCGGGTCGGCGATCGGCGCGCCGGAGGCGGTGGCCGGCCCGGCGGCGCCGGCGCTGAAGTGATCGATGAAGTGCTGCAGCGCGTCCGGATTCCGATTGAACACGAGGTCGTCGGCCAGCGCGCGCACCGTATCGGAGATCTCGGCGTAGGGGACGATGTGGGCCGGGTTCACGATCGCCATGTCGAGTCCCGCTTCCACGCCGTGGTGCAGGAACACGGAGTTGAGCACGGCGCGCGCCGCCGGCGCCAGCCCGAAGCTCACGTTCGACACGCCGAGCGAGGTGTACACGCCGGGCAGCTCGCGCTTGATGAGCCGGATGCCTTCGAGTGTTTCCCAGGCGGAGTCGATCCACTCGGCGTCGCCGGTGGCGAGCGTGAAGGTGAGGGCGTCGTAGATCAGGTCTTCCGGGGCGAGGCCGTACTCGTCGACGACGATGTCGTAGATCCGGCGCGCCACCTCGAGCTTGCGCTCGCGCGTCTTGGCCATGCCCGCTTCGTCGATCGTGAGCGCGACCAGCGCGGCGCCGTGGCGGCGCGCGATCGGCACCACGGCGTCGATGCGCGCGCGGCCGTTCTCCATGTTGATGGAGTTGACGATGGCGCGGCCGGGCACGTGCTGGAGGGCCGCTTCGATCACCGCCGGCTCGGTGGAGTCGATCATCAGCGGCAGTTCGACGCTCATCGAGAGGAGCTTGACGAGCGTGGCCATCTGTTCGGCTTCGTCGGCGCGTTCGGTGACGGCCACGCAGACGTCGAGCACGTGGGCGCCGGCTTCCTGCTGCTGGCGCGCGACCTCGACGATGCCTTCATAGTCGTCGGCCAGCAGCAGCTGCTTGACCTTGCGCGAGCCCTGGGCATTGACGCGCTCGCCGATGAGCAGCGGCGGCGGCTGCTGTTCGAGCGTCGTGGCGCGCATGGCCGACGACACGCGCGGCACGTGGGCGATCCGCGATTCCCACGGCGAGGCGGCGCGGTGGGTGGCGCGCACGGCGCGGACGATCGCGTCGAGGTGCTCGGGGGTGGTGCCGCAGCAGCCGCCCACGATCCGCACGCCGAACTGCTCCACGAATTCGCCGAGCATGGCGGCCATCGGCTCCGGTTGGAGCGGATACACGGCGTCGCCGGTGCCGGTGTTGAGCGGCAGGCCGGCGTTGGGGATGCACGACACCGGGCGCGTAGCGTTCTCGGCGAGGTACCGGATGGGCTCGCGCATGTGCTCGGGGCCCGTGGAGCAATTGAGGCCGATCACGTCCACGCGCAGCGATTCCAGCGTGGTGAGCGCGCTGGCGACGTCGGTGCCGAGGAGCATGCGGCCGCTGACGTCGAGCGTGATCTGCGTCTGCACGGGCACGCGGTAGCCGAGCTCGGCGAACAGCCGCTCGAAGCCGGCCATGGCCGCCTTGACCTCGAGGATGTCCTGGGCCGTCTCGACGAGGAGGAGATCGACGCCGCCCTCGACGAGGGCCCTGGCCTGGGCATGGTAGTTCTCGGCCAGCTCGGCGAACGTGACGTTGGAGAGGGTCGGGTCGCTGCTCGACGGGAGCATGCCGGTGGGGCCGATCGACCCGGCCACAAAGCGAGGGTTGCCGGGGGTGGAATAGCGGTCGCACGCGGCGCGGGCGAGGCGTGCCGCGGCCACGTTCAGCGCGTGCGTCTCGGGCTCGATTCCCCACTCGCGCAGGCGGCGGGGGGTGGACTGGAAGGTGCAGGTTTCCACGACGTCGCAGCCCACGGCGAGGAACGATTCGTGGATTTCCCGGATCACGTCGGGGCGGGTGAGCACGAGGTGATCGTTGCAGCCTTCGAGGCGCGTTCCGCCGAAGTCTTCCGCCGTGAGATGGTAGCGCTGGATATTGGTGCCCATCGCGCCATCGAAGACGAGGACGCGACGTGACAGTTCAGCGAGGTACTGGCCCGGGGGCAAGGTGCTGGGCATCGCGAGTGGTGGAAAACGAAAAGGGCCCGGAGCAGGGAGCGCCGAGCCAGGCGCTTTAGCGATTGTTTAACGTGGCCGCAATTTGCCGAAAATCGCCACGGACGGTTGTCCCTGCGCATATTAAAGGGCGGGGCGGGGAGCGGCAAGCGACCGGGCCCCAGGCCATTCTCTCGAGACTCATCCGACGATGTCCACTCCGATCGACCAATCTTCGCGCGGCAAGCCGGCGGGCGATCAGGACCTCGAGCCGTTTCGCGAAGTTCTGAACCAGTCGCCGCTGGCGATCACCGTGGTGGGCCTCGACGCGCGAGTGCTGATGTGGAATCCGGAGGCCGAGCGGCTGTTCGGATGGAAGGCGGAGGATGTGATCGGGCGGCAGCCGCCCCACGTGCCGCCCGACGCCTTCCCGGCCATGATGGATCACATCCGGAACGCCGCTGAGGGCCATCCGCTGCGGGCCGGCGAGGTGGTGCGTCTGCGACGCGACGGCACGCGGGTGAACGCGCTGTTCCACACGGCGGCGCTCCGCGA
Source organism: Gemmatimonadaceae bacterium (assembly GCA_035533755.1). Classification (NCBI taxonomy): domain Bacteria; kingdom Pseudomonadati; phylum Gemmatimonadota; class Gemmatimonadia; order Gemmatimonadales; family Gemmatimonadaceae; species Gemmatimonadaceae bacterium. Next base: position 122,722 of record DATLTC010000060.1, on the reverse strand, counting down.
CCGGAGCGGCCGGGTGGTGGGGATCATGGGGATGTTCGTGGACGTCACGGAGCGGCGGCAGATCGAGATGCGCCTGCGCAACGCGCAGAAGATGGAGGCGGTGGGTCTCCTGGCCGGGGGCGTGGCGCACGACTTCAACAATCTCCTCACCGCCATCAAGGGATTCTCGGCGTTGCTGCTCGAAGCGGTGGGCGACAACCAGGCGGCCCACGAGTGCGTGGATGAGATCGTGCGGGCGTCGGAGCGCGCGGCGGGGCTCACCGGGCAGCTGCTGGCGTTCAGCCGGCGCCAGCTGCTGCGCCCCGAAGTCCTGGATCTGAACAAGCGCATCCGCCAGATGCAGCCGATGCTGCGCGTGCTCGCCGCGAGCACGATCGAACTCACGCTGGACCTCGAGGAGCCGATCGATCCGGTGCTGGCCGACCCGGTGCAATTCGAACAGGTGGTCCTGAACCTCGTGATGAACGCGCGCGACGCCATCGAGGACCGGGGCCGGATCACGATCCGGACGCGCCCCGTGACCCTCGACGCCGAGTTCGGGCGCTGGGGGGTGACGCCGAAGCCCGGTCCGTACGTGCGCCTCGACGTGATCGACACGGGGGTGGGGATGGATCCGCTCACCGTGGCCCGGGCCTTCGACCCGTTCTACACCACCAAGGACACGGGCACGGGGTTGGGTCTGGCCACGGTGTTCGGGATCGTCAAGCAGAGCGGCGGATACGTGTGGCCTGCCACGGTACCCGGCAAGGGGACGACGTTCTCGGTGTATCTGCCGCGGGCCAAAGACGCGCCGGTGCTGCCGTTGCCGGCGCCGACTTCGTCGCCGTCGGCGGTCGAGGCCGACGAGGAGCCGCACGGCGAGCCGCGGCTGACGCTCGTGCCGCGGACGCCGACGGCGCCGTCGCGCACGCGGGTGATCTCGGGTCGCACGACGGTGCTGGTGGTGGACGACGAGGCGGCGGTGCGCGACGTGCTGCGCCGGGCGCTCTCGCGACGACGCTACACGGTGCTCGACGCGCCGTCGGGCGAGGAGGCGCTGCGCGTGAGCCGCGCGTTCGGCGAGCACATCGATCTGCTGATCACGGACATCCGCATGCCGGGCATGACGGGCCTGGAGCTTCGCGATCTCCTCGTGGCCGATCGGCCCAACATGCACGTGCTGTTCATGTCCGGGCACGCCGACGAATTCACGCGGCGGGAGTTGAGCGACGCCAACACGCCCTTCCTGGCCAAGCCGTTCAGCATGGAAGGGCTGGAAGAGGCGATGCAGGCGGCGATGGCGGTGGTCGAGGGCTAACCCTCGCCCACCGCGCGGCGGACGGCGTCGGGTTCGATGCCGTCCAGCTCCACGATCTTGGCGCGCCCCGTGTGACCGCTCACGATGCGCACCGCGCGGCGCGGGAGCGCGAACGTCTCGGCCAGGAACGCGACCAGCGCCTCGTTGGCGGCGCCGTCCACGGGCGGCGCGTGGAGCCGCACCTTGAGCGCCTGGCCGTGCACCCCGGCGATCTCGCTGCGCGCGGCGCGCGGTTGCACGTGCACGCTCAGCCGCACGCCGCCGGCGCGCGCGCGCACGTCGAGCGCCATCAGGGGATGTGCAGCAGGCTCTGCAGCAGCCAGAGCGCGAAGTAAGCCAGCACCGGGGTGATGTCGATGGCGCCGAGCGGCGGCACGAAGGACCGGAGCGGCCGGAGAATCCATTCGGTGAGCGGATACGTCCAGTGGATCCAGCGCGAGTACGTGGGAACGGGCAGCCACGACGCGATCACCCGCACCATCAGCGCCACCCGCACGACCGTGAACGCCCACGAGAGCAGGAGGACGGGCAGCACCGCCGGGTGCTGCACGGCCCACGCGATCTGGAGCACCACGCCGGCGATGGCTTCGACCGTGGTGAGCACGAGGGCGCCGGCGACGAGCAGGATGACCAACCCCCACCAGGGCGCCGTGGCGCCGCGGCCGCCGGCGCGCAGGAGCACGCGCTCCACCGGCATCAGCGCGGGGTCCACCCACCGTCTCGAGAACCGGCCGGCGGCGGAGAACGGACCGAGCCGCCGCGTGCGCACGCCCCAGGCGACGGCCGCCGCCGCCGTGGCCACCAGCGCCGCGCCGAGGAGTATGCCGCGCAGCACCGCCACGAACAGCGCGTAACCGCCGAGTGTCTCCGTCATGGACGAAAGGTCGACGACGGGGGGCGGCGCATCAAGGGCGCGGCCGGCGCAGCAGCCGGCGCGCGCGCCACGCGCCGCGCAGTCGCGCGCCCAGTCCGGGCGCGTGCAGGGCGATCACGGCGCCGTCGAGCGCGTCGCGCAGGCCGGCGCGGTAGGGGAACCACCACAGCTGCGGCAAGCGCGGAATGCGCTCGATGACCAGGGCTTTGGTGTGCACGCACTCGAGCAGCCCTTCCACGCCGTGCGAACGGCCCGTGCCGCTGGCCTTCACGCCGCCATGCGGCACGTCGGCCATTCCGGCCACGATCACCGAGTCGTTGATCACGGCGCTGCCCACGTCCAGGCGCGCCGCCACGGCGCGCGCCCGGCGCGCATCGCGGCTCCACACGCTGGCGCTCAACCCGTAGGCCGAGTCGTTGGCGCGGGCCACGGCCTCGGCATCGTCGCGCACGCGGACCATGGGCAGCAGCGGACCGAAGGTCTCTTCGCGGAGCACGCGCATCTCGGGCGTGACGCCGGTGAGCAGCACGGGCGCGAACAGGTCGCCGGTCACGCGCTCGGCGCGCGCGGCCACCGTGGCGCCGGCGGCGAGCGCGTCCTGGTACTGCGCTTCGAGGCGCGCCGTCTGCGAGGGGCGGATGAGCGGTCCCAGTTCGCTCGCGGCACGGTCCACCGTGGCGTGGATGCCGGCCACGCGCGCCGTGAGCAGCGCCGCGAACCGGTCGTAGACCGCGTCTTCCACGAACAGGCGCTTGGGCGCGACGCAGGTCTGGCCGCTGTTGGAGAAGCGGCCCCAGGCGATCCCGTCGGCGGCGCGCTCGAGGTCGGCGTCATCGAGCACGAGCGCGGCGTCGCTGCCGCCCAGCTCGAGGACGCAGGGAATGAGGCGGGCGCCGCACTCCACGGCCACCACGCGGCCGGTGGCCTCGCTGCCCGTGAAGAAGATCTTGTCGCACCCGCGTTCGATGAGCGCGGCGCCGGTGGCGCGAGCGCCCGGCAGCGCGCGCACGAGGTCGCGCGGCACGCCGGCCTCGTACAGCAACTCGGCGATCAGCAATCCCGTCTGCGTGGTGAACTCGGACGGCTTGAGCAGCACCGCGTTGCCCGCCACGAGCGCCGGGAGCACGATCGACGTGGGGAGCATGAACGGGTAGTTCCAGGGCGAGATCACGCCCACCACCCCATACGGCTCGCGGGTCACGGCCACGCGCTTGCGCCACATCGCGGGGCCGGTGGCCACGTGGCGCCGTTCGGCGAGCACGCGAAGCACCCGATGCCGGGAGTAGTAGCGCGCGAAATCCAGCGTGACCATCACCTCGGCCAGCGCTTCGACCGGCGGTTTGCCATTCTCGCGGGCGATCGTGTCGGCCACCTCGTCCCGTCGCGCGAAGAGGGCGCGGCGGAACGCTTCGAGATGGCGCGCGCGCTCGCGGAGTGGGCGGGCGTGCCACGCGGCCTGCGCGCGGCGCGCGGCGACGATGGCCGCCGCGACGTGGTCGGGCGACGTGCTGTCGAAGCGGCGCCAGACCTCGCCGGTGGCCGGGTCGCGGGACTCGACGGCGTGGGGGTCGGGGACGGTGGGCGATGACATTGGGACGGTGGGACGGGATAGCAGGATAGTAGTACGGTATCACCGTATAACGTGGGCCGGGCCTGGCGGGGTGGTAAGTGGGGATTGTCCCGCGGGCACGTCGGGGTGTTGAGGGAGGGCGGCGGGCCGCGGGTGGAGCAAGGGCGCGGTAGATTTCCCGCATGACCGATCGCCACTACTGGCTCGTGAAGTCCGAGCCCGGCGCGTTCTCGTTCGACGACCTCGTGGGCAGCCCGCGCAAGACGACCTGCTGGGACGGCGTGCGGAACTACCAGGCGCGGAACTTCATGCGCGACGGCATGAAGCAGGGGGACCTCGTGCTGTTCTACCACAGCAACGCCGAGCCGATGGCGGTGATGGGGGTGGCGCAGGTGGTGCGCGAGGCGTACGCCGATCACACCGCGTTCGACGCCAACGACCCGCATTACGATCCGAAGTCGCGGCGCGACGCGCCCACCTGGATGATGGTGGGTCTCCGGGCCGCGGAGCGATTCACGCGCCCGGTGACGCTCACCGAACTGCGCGACCAGCCGGAGCTGGCGCGGATGGCGTTGCTGCAGCGCGGCAGCCGGCTCAGTGTGCAGCCGGTGACGGCGGCGGAGTTCGAGATCGTGCGGCGGTTGGGTGCGCCGGCGAAGGTCTGATCAGAGGAGTCCGCGGCGCTGGGCGATGAAGAGCCAGATGCCGCTGGCCAGGCCGACGACGATCACGGATCCACGCACCCAGCCCTGCGGCACCCGCTGGGCGATGCGTGCCGTGCCATATCCGCCGGCGATCGAGCCCGCGGCCATGGCGAGGGCGATGCGCCAACTCACGAGCCCGGTGAAGGCGAAGATGGTGGCGGCCACCGCGTTGATGCACAGTCCGCCCCAGTTCTTGAGCCCGTTCATGCGGTGGATATTGGCGAGCCCCATGAGGCCGAGCGCGGCGAGCATCAGGATGCCGATTCCGGCGCCGAAGTAGCCGCCATACAGGGCGATCAGGAACTGGGCGACGAGCACGCCGGCCGTCGGGGCGCGGGCCGTGCGCTGCGCGTCGCTCTCCGGCGCGGAGAGTGCCGCGCCGCGGCGGCGCCGCACCGCCTTCAGGACCGGTCCCTGCGCGATGAACAGGGCGGTGGCGCCGAGGACGAGCCAGGGGACGAGCGCATCGAAGCGCGCGGGCGGCGTGCGCAGCAGCAGAATGGCCCCGATTCCGCCGCCCACGAGGCTGGGCACGGCGAAGCCCGCGGCCCAGCGTCGGGCCCCGGCGAGTTCTTCCCGGTACCCCCAGACGCCGCCCACCGACCCGGGCCAGAGGGCGACGGTGCTCGTGGCATTGGCGAGGATGGGGGGGATCCCGAGGCCGATGAGGGCCGGGAAGGTGAGCAGCGTGCCGCCGCCGGCGATGGCGTTGACGCCGCCGCCCAGGGCGGAGACGACGACGACGAGGGCCAGCCGGACGGCCGACGGAAGGGGGAGGGCGGGGGAAGGGGCGAGCAGGGGGTGCAGGAGGAGCAGTGTCGGCGTTCCTACGGAAAGAATGTCGGGGATTGCAGCGCTGCGGAAGCAACACTCTCCTGACAGTCACGGCAATGCCGTTCCGGTGCGCGCTCTCATAGATTGATTGGACGCGGCCGGAGGCACTCGGCCAGCCTGAATACACCTACGGAGAACGTAGCATGGCCAAGACAGAGAGAGAGTCTGGCGCCGCAGGGGCAGCTGCCGCGACGCTCGAGATGAATGACAAACCCATCGGCGCCGCGGGGGCAGCTGCCCCGGCGCTTGAAATCAAGGACACGCGCACGGGCGCGAACTACTCGGTGCCGATCCTGGTGGAGGGGGTGGAGGGCGACACCACCATCCGGGCCATGGATCTGCGCAAGATCAAGACCAAGCCCGACGAGTTCGGCCTGATGACGTACGACCCGGCGTTCATGAACACGGCGTCGTGCAAGAGCGCGATCACGTTCATCGACGGCGACAAGGGCATCCTGCGCTACCGCGGATATCCCATCGAGCAGCTGGCCGAGAGCGCGTCGTTCCTGGAAGTCGCGTGGCTGCTGCGTCATGGCGAGCTGCCCAACAAGGACGAATACAAGCAGTGGGTGCACGACATCACGTTCCACACGTACGTGCACGAGAACATCAAGAGCTTCCTGCAGGGGTTCCGCTACGACGCGCATCCGATGTCGATGCTGTGCAGCACGGTGGCGGCGCTGTCGTCGTTCTATCCGGACGCCAAGAACATCGCCGATCCGGAGCAGCGGAACATCTCGATCATCCGTCTGCTGGCCAAGGTGCCGACGCTGGCCGCGTTCGCGTACCGGCACGTCAAGGGCATGCCGTTCATCTATCCGGACAACAATCTGGGCTACGTCGAGAACTTCCTGTCGATGGTGGCGCGGATGTCGGAGCCCAAATACGAGGCCAATCCGGTGTTCGTGAAGGCGCTCGAGGTGCTGTTCATCCTCCATGCCGACCACGAGCAGAACTGCTCCACCAACGCGGTGCGGGCGGTGGGTTCGTCGCACGTCGATCCGTTCTCGGCCGTGGCGGCCGGCATCGCGGCGCTGTTCGGCCCGCTGCACGGCGGCGCCAACGAGCAGGTGCTGCTGATGATCAAGGAGATCGGCCACAAGAAGAACGTGCCGGCCTTCATCGAAGCCGTGAAGGGCGGCAGCGGCCGGCTCATGGGGTTCGGCCACCGCGTGTACAAGAGCTACGATCCGCGGGCCAAGATCGTGAAGAAGCTGGCGTACGACGTGTTCGCGCAGGTGGGCGTGGACAAGGACCTCGAGATCGCGCTGGAGCTGGAGCGCATCGCGCTGTCCGACGACTACTTCGTGTCGCGCAAGCTCTACCCCAACGTGGACTTCTACACGGGGTTGATCTACCGGTCGATGGCCTTCCCCACGGATTTCTTCACCGTGCTGTTCGCGGTGGCGCGCACGGCCGGCTGGCTGGCGCAGTGGGAAGAGATGCTCAACGACAAGGAACAGAAGATCGCGCGGCCGAGGCAGATCTACATCGGACCGGGCGAGCGGGCATACAAGAGCAAATTGAAATAACGCGCAGTCAGCAGTTCGGGGTGTGCAACGGACAGCCAACGGTCAGCGATCGTTGGCTGTCCGTTTTGCTGCCATGGCGCGGCGGTGCGCGGCCGATCAGGGGGACTGCGCGGCGATCGCCTGGATCTCGATCAGGCATCCGGGCTTCAGCTCGCCCACCGGCACGATCGCCCGCGCCGGGCGGTGGGCGCCCAGCATGCGGGCGTAGACCTGATTGACCGGGGCCCACAGCGCACGGTCGGTGACGAAGATGGTCACCGACAGCAGGCGGTCGAGCCCGCTGTCGGCGGCCCGCAGAATGGCGTCGACGTTGCGCAGCGTCCGCTCCGTCTGCGCCTCGATGTCCGCGGGGCCCACGAGTTCGCCCGTGGAGGGATCGAGCGGGAGCTGTCCGGCCACGTAGACCAGGCCGTCGTGCACGATGGCCTGGCTGTAGTGGCCCGCGGGGCGGGGGGCGTGGGGCGTCGTGATGGGGTGCATGGGGTGTGCCGGGAGGACGGGAGGACGACCACCGGAAGTCTACTGCCGGAACACCAGGCTGCAGCAGGTCACCCCGCCCTCGGCCTTGGCCAACTCGCTCGCCGGCACCGTGAGCGGCGCGATGCCGCGGCGCGCCATGCGCTCGATGGTGCGCGGGAACTCGGCGGCGGCGATCACCTGGCCGCCCACGCGGAGCGCGTTGGCCGCGAACGGCTCGAACGGGTGCACGTCGAGCAGGTCGAACCGGCGGAACGACTCGACGTGCGTCCAGGCGCGGTTGATGAGGAGCGTCTCGTCGCTGAGCGCGGTCACCGCCGACTTGAGGTGCAGACACCCGTGCACCGGCACCGGCTGCACCGTGTAGCCGTGCGGCGTCACGAGGGCGCGCAGTTGCTCGATGCCGTCGTCGTTGGTGCGGGACGACCAGCCCACGAACACCTGCTGCCCCACCACCAGCACGTCACCGCCGTCGAGCGTGCCGGGCGGCTCGATGCGCTCCACCACGCGGAACGGCGCCAATGCCGCCTCGACGGCGGAGATCTCGGCGCGGCGCGAGGCGGCTCCGGGCCGCGTGACGACCGCCACCTCGTTGAGCACGACGGCGGTGTCTTCGATGAACACCGAGTCGGGCAGATGCGGGGCCGGCGCGGCGCGCACCACCTGGCAGCCCGCGGCGCGCAGCCGGGCCTCGTACGCGGCGTGCTGCGCGCGGGCCACCGCGACGTCGATGGCGGCCCGCGCGCGGTGCGTGAGCTCGCAGTCGACGATCGCGTCGGCCACGTCGCGGGTGAGCGCGACGAGGGTGTCGGCGGCCGTCGCCCGATCGGCCATCGGCGGCGGGCTCAGGGGTTACCGATCCCGGGCCTGGGCGCGCGCGACGACACCAGCAGCATGTCGTCGATGCGCCAGGCCCCGGCGCCGTTGGCGCCGAGCGCCACGGCGACGACGTGGCCGCACGCGGGGCCGCACTCCCACTCCACGAGCACGATCGCCGCATCACGCGACCGGTCGAATCCCACGGACGAGAACCGGAGGAACCCGGCGGCCCCGCCGTGGGCCTCCTTGAATGCCTGCCAGTGGGCCGTATCGGGCGCGGCCAGGACGGCGGCCGCCGAGTCGGGCGCCATGGACTGCAGCAGCCGCTGTCCCTCGGGCACCTGGGCGAGCACGAGTGGCGAGGCGGAACGCGAGAGGAGGTCGGACCGCGCCTCGCGGGCGGACGACGAATCGCCCCGGGCCCACCAGAGCGGATCCAGGCCCCAGCGCGCGAGCAGGGGACGGCACGCGGCGCCGCCGCACGCGGTGTCCAGGCCCGCGGTGACGATCGCCACTGAGCGGCCGGCCGTGCGCACATAGACCGATTCGGCGATCGTCCGGTAGACGGCCAGTGCGTCACGCGACCGCTCGGGCAACGGGGCCGCCCCGGGCGCACGGACGCACGCGCCGGCGGCGAGGGCGAGGCCGGGCACGGCGGCGCGGACGCAGGAGCGGATCCATGTCGGGAGGGACATGGACTCTACGGTATGCAAAAGCCCGGGCCGCGAAAGGGCGGCCGGATTAACTCAAGATGAGGATTTGCTTAACCGACGCCGCGGCGTCGGTCAGGTGGCCCGGCTGATGCGCGCGGCGAGCTGCTCGGCGAGCCCGATCGCGGCCACGCCCACGAGCAGGTGGACCACGCGGACCGTCCAGTGGAGGTCGCCCGGGACGAGCTGGGTCTGGGCCATGCCGAGGCCCATGACGACGAGGCCGCCGATCACCGCCATGGCGATGAGTCCCCAGCCCGCGCGCGCGCGGATGCCGAGGATGGCCAAGACCCACAAGCCGAGGACCAGGATCGTCCCGATCAGCATGTGCACATTCACCAGGTCCAGCGCGCGTCCGGACCAGAAAAGCACGCCGAGGACGAGGAGAACGACAAAGCAGAGTCGGATCAGCATCTGCACGATCTTCGCGGTCAATCGCATGCTCGGGCCTCCAAAGGGTGGCGCGGCCAGTCGAGCCGCGCGGTCGTCAGGGCATTATACCCGCAGGATAGACCCGGCGCCGGGGCGAGGGGCCACCGGACGGTCGGGCGAGCCTCCACGCCGCCGCCCGCCGCCCGCCGCCCGTCGAGATGCCCTAGTGCGCGGTACTGTCCCTCGGCAGCACCGGCTTCACGCGGAACTCGGCGCGATTCACGAATCCGGCGTACGCCGTGTTGTCGCGCCGGATCTCGTTCACGCCCTCGGCCAGATAGCGCAGCAACGCCGACGTCTCCGTGAGCCCGGCGCCCGCCACGAGATGGAGCCAGGCGCCGTGCGCCGTCTCGTCGGGGGCTTCGGTGACGAGCGAGAAGTAGCTGATGCGGGGGCTGTTGAGCGCCGCGGCCGCGGCGCCGCCGGGCGGCGGGCCTCCGCGCCCGCCCCGACCGCCGCCGTCGAGCGGCCGCCCGCGCAGCGCCTGATACACGAGAATGCCGTGGTTGAAGTACTGGCGGAAATTCTCGGTGTCCTGCTCGCCGTACTTCCGGTAGCGCGCGTAGAGCCGCTGGTCCATGGCGTTCACGGCTGAATCGCCCGTGATCGCCGCCGCCACCGAATCGAGAATCGCGAATTGGGCCCGCTCGAACTGCGGATGCGCGGGATCGTCCACGTAGGTGAAGCCCGGCACGAACCACCCGCGGGGCGACCACCATTGGCGCTGCTCTCCGGTGCGCCCGCGCACCCACGCCGAGTAGCCGGCAAAGAGCTGCACCCACTCATGACTCGGGTAGCCGTGGAGGTTCATGTAGATGTCGGGGAGCCACGTCTGCTGCAGCAGCGGCCGCACGTTCGACTCGGGGTACACGGGGTCCTCGGTGCCGGCGCCCGTGGTGGCGTCCACGCCGAGCGCGCCGAGGTAGCCCGCATGAACCATGAAGTCCGGGGTCACCTTCTGCAGATCGTAGGCCAGTTGGGCGCCGTCGGCGTTCATGATCGGGTGGAGCACGACGTTCACCTTGCGCAGGAGCCTGGAGTAGTTGGTGTCGGTGGCGAGCAGCTCGCCCAGGCGCAGGATGTAGCTGGTGCTCGACACCTCGTTGGCGTGCTGGCGGCCCGACAGCAGCAGCGTGGGCTTGAGTGCGTCGAGCTTGGCCTGCGATACGAATCGCGACTCCATGGGCGGCAGGAAGTCGGCGGCGAAGATGTCCTTGCCGAGGAACGACCGGCCCACCCAGTAGGGGTGAACGCCGGGGAAGGTCGCGAGTTCGGCGAGCACCGAATCGCTCTCCGGCGGCGGGATGGGATTGTTCCATTGTACGAGCCGCTGCCCGGTGTACCTGAAATTCCGGGCCAGGAGCACGGGGCGCGCCGTGGACATCGGGTGCGCGCCGCGCGGTAGCGACGCGAGGGTCGCGAAGCGCGCGGTGGTGTCCTGCAGGGTGACGTGAAACAGCAGGTTGCCCACGCGGTCGAAGCTCATCGCGCGCTCGGCCACGCCGTGGGCGTGGAGGTCGGCCATGGCGCGCACCATGCCGGCGAGGAGGGTGGCCGGCAGCAGCTGGCGGTCCACGCTCTCCTCGGTGCCGCGCAGCCGGTAGTCGTCCCAGCGGTAGGACGAATCGAGCGCGGTGACGTGGAACGTGAGCTGCGCCACGCCCGACGCGCCGGCGCGCACCGAGATGCCGCGCAGCGGCGGCGTTTCCACGGGCAGCGGGCTCAGGTCGTACCGGTCGCGCACGGGGTCGCGGCCATGCTCGCGATACGCCATCACCAGCCGCGGCACCGCGTTGTCCTTGCCGGTGAAGGTGATCTTGAGGTGCGGGGGTTGGCCGTCCACGGGCGGTGCGATGTGCGGGATGATGCGCCCCGGGTAATTGACGCTGCCGATGCCCCACCGGCCGCCCAGCAGATCGAACAGGGTGAGCGTCTCGAAGTAGATGTCTTCGTGGATGGCCTCGAGCGACGAGATCTGTTCCTCGTCGATCCCGATGCGGTAGCTGGGTTCGCTCATCGCGAGGTCGACGTTCAGCTCGTCGAAGTAGGGCGCGTAGCTCTGCGACGGCCGGCCGTGCTGCACGTCCATGAAATAGTCGGCGATGCGCGGATACGTCTTCTGCTGGAAATAGTCCCAGAAGGTCTCGGGATCGGTCTCGACGCGCTGGTCGAGCACGGTGCGCCCGTTGTCCACCACGTGCACCCATCCGGTGGTCACGCGCACGTGTTCGTATGCCGGGAAGAGGTCGAACATCGGCCGGATGACATACCGTGGGCTGAACGATGCCGCGACGATCTCGCGGCCATCGGGCGCCAGGGCGCGCACCGTGTAGATGGAGTCGCCGTGCTGCGTGGGCGTGAACGTGATGGCCGAGTCGGAGATGCCGAGCGTTCTGGCCATCACGTCGTCGATCGGGTAGAGCTCCTGCAGCCAACGCGTGTCGGACTCCACGGTGCTCCACTTGACTTCCTTGGAATCCTTGAGCGTGCGGTAGGTGATCTCGATCCTTCCCACGCGCTTGCCCAGGAGCTGCGGCAGTATCTCGTCGTGGAGCCAGCTGTAGCCCTGCTTGTAGGCGCTCAGCACCTGGACGTCGAACGCATCGCTGGCGACGCCGCGGGCCGCCAGTTCGCGGCGAATCTGCTCGGCGATCTTCGCGCGTTCGGCGGGCGATTCGCTCAGCCGCACCTCGATCCGCCCGCGGCTCGCCGCCGTGAGCTTGGGCAGCGCCTGCTCGCGGAAGTCCTTCCAGAAGGTGTTCACCTCCCAGGGCAGTGTGGCCTCCTGGGTGAAGATCATCTTGCCGACGCCGAATCCGGTCTGCTGCGTGAGCACGGTGACCTTGGCGTCGGGAAAGCGCGCGTGCACCATCTGTTCGGCGTAGCGGTCCAGCCCCGCGTAGCGATCCTTGGCGGCGATCTCGACGCCGATGGAATCCACCGCCTTGCCCTTCAGCCGGTCGAGCCATTGGCCGAGCTTGACCACGGCGAGCGCCGTCTGGCCCGGCGCTTCCCTGGCCTGGAAGAAGCGGCGCACTTGGGTCTCGACGTCGGAGAGCTGGTAGTTGCCCTTGCCGTACTCCCAGAGATACGGCATGCGCGTGGCCGCGTAGTCGGTGATCGCGTCGAGCCCCGCCCGGTCGGCGGCGTCGATGACCATTCCGTTCTTGCCGCCGAATGCGCCCTTCACGAACCGCATCGAGCCCTCGGCCGGAGCGGTCGTGTCGCCCACGAGCTTCCCGGCTTCGCGCAGCCGCTCGGTCTGATAATGGCCGACGCCGAACATGATCGGGAATCCGGCGGTCTCGGGGTGATCGTTCTGTCCGCTCACCTGCACGAAGGGCAAGCGCATGCCGGGGGTCTCGAGCCCCACGCGGGCGCTGAACGCGGCGAGCGCATCGGGCGCCTGCGTGCCGTGCAGCGAGACATAGGCGTCGGTGCGATCGGGCACGAGATCCTGATTCGAATCGCGGAATAGTCCCCTGATCGTGTAGAGATCCGAGAGCGTGAAGTCGGGGTTGTCGCGGACTGCGTACTCGGCGTCCGGCTTGGTCTGCCAGGGGTGCGCCGGCAGGAGACGCAGGGTGCGGCGCTGGGTGCCGTCGCTCACCATGACGTCCAGGCGGTCGAGATCGGCGAAGTCGAGGTCGGCGCGGCGCGGGCGGCCGCCGGGCCTGGCGCCGCGCGCGCCGGCGTGGGCGGCGCCGGTGTCGGGGGCCTCGAGCGCGGCCACCGCGCGGGCGTACGCGGCGCTATCGGGCAGGCGGACCGCGAGCTGCGCGCGGTTCACGCCGGCGTGCCCCGCGTCGATCACGATGCGGTCGAGCGACACGGTGCGCGGCGCGGCTCCGCCGGCGGCAAGAAAGGCGGAGAGCCTGCTATCGATGTCGCCGTACGAATCGCCGTGCAGCGCCCAGATGCTCGGATAGCGGCTGGAGAAGTAGTCGGCGATCGCGATCAGGCCCGAGCCGTCCTCGCCGGCCAGGAGCACGCCACCCTCTCGGAAGAAATCGTTGGGCGGGATGAGCACGGCGGCGCCCTGGCCCGGAGCGAGGTCGTCCAGGGCCCGCGCCACCGAGGGAGCGGCCCGGGCGATGAGCGCATTGCCGCGGCCGATGAGAATCACCGGCACGTCGTACGCCGCGGTCGTGGCCGCATCGGCCGTCGTGAGGTCGAGGTCGGCGGCCGAGGTCTCGTAGCCGAGCCTGGCGGCGACGTTCGCCGCCGCCGCGACGTCGGCTTCACTCGGCGAGGCCGGCCGTACGATCTTCGCGTTCAGGAAGTCGATGACGCCATCGTGATTGCGGTCCTGCAGGATGTAGCCGGGCGCGAAGATATCGCGCAGGTCGCGGGCCGAATCCGTGCGGGCGATGGCGGGCGTCTGTGCCGGCGTCGTGGCGGGGAGCGCGGGGAGCGCGGCGAGCGCCGTGAGGTAGAGGGCGCGCAGCAGCGCGGCCCGGGAGAGGCGGTCGATCATCGGCGATCCTGCGGCGGGAGAAGGGCGGCGGGCGGAGCCTGCGTCGCGTCGAACTTACGGCCCGTCTCCCGGGCTCACCAGATCATTCCGTGCTGTCGCGGCCGTCGGTGCCGTCGCCGCGGGCGTACATCCGGTGCAGCGCGCGCCAGGTGAGCGCGTAGGTGGTGTAGCCCACGAACGCCGAGCACGCCACGATGAGGGCGAGCACCTCGAACCCCACCCGCAGCGTGATCAACTGGGCCCATCCTTCGCCGCTCGTGCCGCGGAAGCCGAAGATGACCACGCTCAGCAGCGCCAGCCAGCGGGCCATGCGCAGGGCGCCCCGCACGGCGTACCGGCGGCGGCCGATGGACGCCGCCAGCTCATATTCCTCGCGCGAGAGGCGAGGGTTGGGAGAGAGAATGTCGCGCAGCGTCATGGCGGCGGGGTCAGGGAGTCTTGGGAATCAGCACGGTCTCGATATCCCACGGTCCCATCGGCACCGACAGCACGTTGCCGCGCGACGTGAAGGTCTTGCCGGTGGGCCGCTCGAGGAGATCGGTTTCCCGGGCGGTCACGGGATGCGCAAACCGCAGCGTGGCCGTGGTCGGCTTGCCGGTGGTCTCCACCAGGCGCACCACCCAGGCGTCGCTGTCCTCGGCGCGCTTGAGCGCGCCCAGTTCCACGGTGCCGCCGGTGATCGTGAGCGGGCTGGCGGTGGCGCGTCCCGTGCCGGCGTGCGGGTCCACGCGCACGGCGCGCAGCGGTTCGTTGAGCGCGCGGGCCGCCACGCGCACGGCGGGTGAGCGCCAGTCGCCGGCGTGCGGGACGATGCTGTACTCGAAGTGCTGCACGCCCATGTCGGCGCGGGGGTCGGGGGACTTGGGCGAGCGGAGCAGCGTGAGGAAGATCGTGTCGCCGCTGGCGCTGTAGCCGTATTTGCCGGCGTTGACCACCGCCACGCCGTAATCGCCCGTGGTGGCCGATCCGTCCACGAAGCGCAGCATCGGCGTCTCGAACCGCGCGCTGTCCTGGCGCGTGCGCGGCCGGGTGGTGCGGCCGATCACGGCGTACGGGATCTCGGCGTGCGTGCTGTCGATGTGGAACGCGAGCGGGATCACCGCCTTCATCAGTTGATGCGACTGGTGCCAGTCCACCTTGGTCTCGATGTCGAGCCGGTCGGCGTCCGCCGGCAGTTCGTAGCGCTGCGTGACGAGCGACCGGTCCTGGCCGCGATACACGGTGATCGAGGTGCCGAACGCGTCGCGGGTGACGGCCGGCCGCGCGCCGCCGGCGCGCGCCGTGAGCCAGGTGCGGGCCCCGTTCAGGTTGTCGATGTTCCACGCGTCGTAGTCCTTGGGATCGTCCACCATCAGCACGAGGCCGTTGGCGTATGGCCCGCGGGCGAGCACGTCGCGGCGACGGACCTTGTCGTACATGCGGGCGATGCCGCCGGTGGTGGAGTCGATCGTGACGCGCAGATAGCGATTCTCGAGCGTCCATCCGTCCACGGCGGCCGCGGCGCGCGGCCGGCCGGGGCGAAGGAAGAAGATGCTCGTCCCGAGCGCCGGCACCGGGCCCACGCGCACGCGGATGCGGCCGGAGTCGCCGCGCTCGCTGGGGAGCACGCGGCCGCGTGCGTCGACGGCGGTCCAGTCGGCCGCCGAACCGGCGTCGTCGGCCGTGGCCGGCGGCTGGATGTCCACGACGCCGGTGCGCGCCACGCCGCTGGGGTTGAACGCCGCCATCGGCACGTCGCCCCGGGCAAGCGGCCGCGTGTCGAGCGGCGCGGCGATGGCCCGCACAGACGCATCGAGCGCGCCCGTGGCCAGCGCGCCGGCCTGCCGGTAATCGGCCGTCGCATCCTGGTAGATGGAATCGATGCCGGAACCGGCGAGCAGATCGTGGAACTGATTGAACAGCGTGGCTTCCCAGGCCCGGGTGAGGGCATCGCGCGGGTAGGGCGCCGGGGCCACGGTGGCCGCGGCTTCGGCGCCGCCGAGCAGGCCTTCCATGTGACGGTTCCACCACTTCATCTCGGCCTGTGTGGTGAACACGCCGCGGTGGTATTCCAGGTAGAGTTCGTCGCGCACCACCGGGCCGCTCTTGGGGAATTCGGAGCGCATGCGCGCGAGCGCGGCGGTGGGGCTGTCGTCGCGGATGACCGGGAACGCGGGGATGCGCTTGAGATCGTGCGAGCGCTCGAGCATCTGCATGGTGGGGCCGCCGCCGTGATCGCCCACGCCGTAGAGCGTGAGCATCTGTGGCACGGCGCTGGAATCGATCGTCGCACGCTCCTGCGTGGCCAGCGCGTGGGGATCGAGATCGCTGTCGTAGCCGTAGGGGATGTACGAGAAGATCTTCGAGCCGTCGGGGCCTTGCCAGTAGAACTGGTTCAACCGCGCCGGCCACTTGTCGGTGTCGTTCCAGCGCAGCTTCTGCGTGACGAAGAAGTCGAGCCCGCTCTTGAGGAAGATCTGCGGCAGCGACCACGGATAGCCGAAGGTGTCGGGAATCCAGGCCACGCGCGCCGGATGGCCGAACAGCTTGATGAACGTGCGCTGGCCGTACAGCCCCTGGCGCACGAGCGACTCGCCCGACGGCATGTTGACGTCGGGTTCGAGCCACCACCCGCCGACCAGGTTCCAGCGGCCCTCCTTCTCGAGCCGCTGCATGCGCGCCAGGATCGCGGGGTCGCGTTGCTGCACCACGTCGTAGTACACGGCCGCCGACGCCGCGAAGTGCATGTCCGGGTACTTGGCCATGAGCTTCGTGGCCGTGGCCCATGTGGCGTCCACCACGCCTTCGGTCTCGCGCCACCGCCAGAGCCACGCGGCGTCGATGTGCGAATTGCCCACGATATCGATCGTGTCGCGCCGCACCTGGGCGATGGCCGGCGCCAGGGTCGTCAGCCACTGCTGGACGATGGCATGGTACCGAACCTTGTCCGGCTGCAGCACGGCGGCGGCCATCTGCCGGGCCACGTCATCGCCGGGCACCGCGATGGTGCTGTCGCGCGTGAAGAAGCGCGCCCACTGCGCGCCGTCGTGGATCTCGTGCCAGCCGAGGTCGGCCACGCGGAGAACCGGCGGATCCCACCAGGTGCCGCCGTTGGGATGGACGACCACGTCGAGCGTGGCGCCGGCGGTGCACGGCGCGCAGAGCGTGACGCGGCCCAGCGAATCGGCGGAGACGGCGGCGCCGTTCACGGTGTACGTGCCGCCGGGCATGAACTCGCCGGCGTGCAGTTGCAGCGTGAGTCCGCCCAGTTCCACGGGCACGCGGGCGGAGAAGCCGATCGCCGCCATGGACCGTCGCACGGTCGAGTCGGCGAGGATCGTATCGAGCGGCGCCCAGTCGGTGGACGGCCGCATCGCGTCGGCGGCGTTGGGCGCCTGCTTCCAGATGGTCATGCCGATGGGGCGCGACAGCATGTCGAGGAGCGCGGTGAGGCTCACCGGAACGGTGGCCGAGCCGCGGCGGCCGGCGGGAACGGAATCGAGCGCTCCCTCGGCGCCCGCGGGGAACAGCGCGGCGCGAAGCTCCGCGCCGCCGCCCAGCGCGCCGCGCGCCAGCTCGCCCCAGGGGGCGTTGAGCGTGGCGGCGGGGTGCGAGCCGCCGGCGGCGATGGTGGTCGTGGTGTGCGAGGATCCCAACTCGAACCGCGCGGCCGACTCCGCCGATTCACCGCGCTCGGCGCAGACCAGCAGCGGCACGGTGAGCACTCCGTCGGCGAGACGGGCCGTGCTCGGCGCCGCCACCGGGCCCACGCGGAACCGCGACGCGGCCGCGCCCGTCGGAACGGTCACGTCCGGCGAATCGGAAGCGACGATGTCGCCCACCGGATCGGGGCTGTCGGCCAGGAAGCGCGCGCCCATCCCCATGCCGCCGCCGCGATTCACCACCTTGTACACAAGACGATTCACGCCCCGATGCAGATGCAGCGTGAGGGTATCGGTGCCCGTGCCCACGCCGCGCGCGATGTCGCGGCGTTCGAGCAGCGCGCCGTCGAGCCACACGATCACATCGTCGTCGCTCTCGACGCCGAGCTTCACCGTGCGGTCGTCGGGGCTGGCGAGATAGGTCTCGGCGTATGCCGCCACGTTGTCGAGCGTGGTGGCGGCGAAGGCCTTGAAGAAGTCGAACTGCCCCAACTCGTCCATGGCGACGGGTTGCCAGACGTGGCCGCTAGCGGCCTGGCCGGCGCGCGCGATGAGGGTGGCGGGGTCGCCGATGTCCTGCTTGTCGAGGCGCAGGGCGCCCGTGTCCACGGGGAAGGGTCCGATGAGCAGCCAGGGGACGACCGGCCGGTCGCAGATGCGGGACGCGGCGTTGGCGGTCTGGGCGCGCGCCGACGGGGCCGCGGCGCCGACCGCGAAGAGAGCGAGCCACGCGGCGGCGTGGCGAAGCGTGCGAACGGACATGTCAGGCGGTCTCGGGAAGATGAGCAGACGGACTCGGGCCCACGACGGGAACATCTCGCCGCTGTGGAAGATGTCGCTTCGCGCGGCGTCTTACCAGCGGGCCGTCTACTTCGCGGACGCGCGTTCGCGGCGCTTGCGCCGGTGCCGCTGCTCCCAGACCTGTCCGACGACGAGCCCCAGCGTGGCGCCCACGACGCCGCCGGCGAGCGCGCCCACCAGCACCGAGAGTTCGAAGTCGAGCAGTCCGCGCGTGGCCTGATGCCGCCGCATGCCCGCGAACAGCAGCAACCACGACTGCATGCCCCACCAGAGCGCGCCGGCCACGCCCCCGAGCACGGCGCCCCCCTGCACGAGCCCGTGGCGCCGCGGTTCGTAGAAGCTGTTCTCCACCGTCCCGAACTCGAGCTGCTTGTCGGTGCGCTCCTCGCTCGCGCCCCACCCCGACCGGAGAATGATCACGCCGGCGAGGGCGCTCAGCACCGACGCCCAGAGGGCCGCGGTGTGCTTGCTGACGATGATCGCATACCGCGTGTCCTGGAGGGCGAGCACGACCACCAGGAACACGAGGATGCCGAGCATCAGCCATTGGCCGAAGGTCGGAGGCTTGCGGCTGCCGCTGGGGGGGCGGTGCGGCATGTGCGTTGCTACGTGTGCTGCGTCCCCTTACGCAGCGACGCGGCGGCCATGAGGAACACCGCGCAGATCGCGCTCACCGTCATCAGTTCGAACGGCCACAGATGGTGCGTGGCCGGATCCACGCGGCCGCTGTAATACGAGAACAGTAGATCGCCGCCGATGCCGACCAGTGGCAGGATGGCCGCCGTGCGCCAGCCGCCCTTCCACCGGATGGCGGCGCGCACGGCGGCGATGGCGACGCCGAGGGGAAACGCGAGGAGAATCACCAGGCCGACGGTGTTTGCCATCGCTAGTGCAGCTCCCGGATCCTGATGTTGCGCAGCGACAAATCGCCTTCGTGGTCGCCCTGGATGCCGATGTAGCCCGTGGCCGCCTTTCCGTAATCCGGAAAGGCGTGGAACTTGCTCGCCTTGACGCGGGCCGTCCAATCGGGGCCGCCCAACTCGTACGCGAGCAGCTTGTGGCCGTTGAGCCAGTGCTCCACGTGGTTGCCGTTCACGATGATGCGCGTGGAGTTCCACTCGCCGGCGGGGTGCAGGTAGCCGGCGGGGGACGGATAGACGGCGTAGTCGGAGCCGGCGGAGGTGATGCGCTGCTTGCCGTCGGGGGCATTGGCGTCATCGAGGAGCTGGTACTCCGGCGCGCTCCAGTAGATGTGGTCGTACTCCTCGGTGCCGCGGTAGAAGATGCCGCTGTTGCCGGCCGTGCCGATCTTCCAGTCGATCTCGAGTTCGAAGTTGGCGTACTTGGACTTGGAGACGATGTCGCCCGTGGGTTTGCTCTTGGTCATGGTGCCGTCCACGACGTGCCATCCGTCCATGGACTGGCCCTTGTAGGCGCGCCACTGGTCCATGGAGTGGCCGTCGAAGAGCAGATGCCAGCCCTCGGCGCGTTGGGCGGCGGTGAGGGTGTTGGTGGTAGCCTGGGCGCCGGCGCTCGCCGCCGCCGCGAGCGA
Source organism: Gemmatimonadaceae bacterium (assembly GCA_035533755.1). Lineage (NCBI taxonomy): Bacteria > Pseudomonadati > Gemmatimonadota > Gemmatimonadia > Gemmatimonadales > Gemmatimonadaceae > Gemmatimonadaceae bacterium. The sequence continues at coordinate 103,002 of DATLTC010000060.1, read as the reverse complement.
GACGACGGACACCAACACGGCCGCACGTGCTGCCAGAGAATGCTTCATCAGGGAGTCCTCGGAATGTGCATTGGTCAGATCGCCCACCCGTCGCGGAACTCCCGCTTCAGGTACTGGTTCAGCTCGGGCATGTTGGTCACCTGCATGTGCTCGGCATCATAATAGATCTTCTTGCCCTGGCCCGCCCGCACCGCCACGACGCCGAGCAGCATCGTCTCGGTGAGCTGCGACGCGTACGAGATCGGCGAACTCTCCTCGGCCAGTCCCTTGCACGCCAGCGCCCAGTTCCGCTCGTGGCTCACCGTGATCCGCGGGATCGTCTTCGGCACCGCGCGCGCCACGTCCATCAGCGACTCCGGGTAGCAGTGCGGATTCTCGCCGTACGTGTCGTTGTGGAGCACGCCCTTGTCGCCGATGAACAGGACCCCGCCGTCACTCTGGAGCGTCACGTCGTCGGGCAGCACGTCGGGGCGCGGCGGGAAGAGCCCACCGTCGTACCAGAAGAGCTTGACCGGCGGCTGCGAACCCCGCGCCGCGAACTGGTAGTGCACGGTCGTGGCCAGCGGATACGTCACCGGCACCCGGTACGGATGCGCCGGCTTCCCGTCGGGGCCCATCGCGCCGGCCACCGGCTGCACCACGCTCGTGCCCCAGGGCGTGGATGTGGCTTCGATGCTCGTGGGCTGCGTGAGCCCCAGCGCCCAGTACGGTTGATCGATCAGGTGCGCGCCCATGTCGCCCAGCGCGCCGATGCCGAAATCCGTCCACCCGCGCCAGTTGAACGGGTGGTAGATGGGGTGATACGCCACGTCCTCCGCCACCGGACCCAGGTACATATCCCAGCGCAGGCCCGGGGGCATGGGATAGTCGCCGGCCATGGCGTTGGCCAGCAAGTTGTCCACCGCGGCCTGGCCCCAACTCGTGCCAAAGCGCGCCGCCTGTTCGGGCGTGGCCTTGGCCGGACGCGGAATGCCCTGCGGCCAGTACCCCCAGGGGCGGTTGGTCCACACGTGGGCCTCACGCACGGTGCCGATGACGCCGGCCTGGATCCATTCGTTGATCAGGCGCGCCCCGTCGCCGGAGTGGCCCTGATTGCCCATCTGCGTCTTCACGCCCGTCTTGGCCGCCGTGGCCCGCAGCACCCGCGCCTCGTACACCGAATAGGTGAGGGGCTTCTGCACGTACACGTGCTTGCCGGCGAGCATCGCCGCGTTGGCGATCACCGCGTGGTTGTGGTCGGGGGTGGCCACCACCACGCCCTCGATGTCCTTCTGCTTCTCCAGCATCTCGCGCCAATCGGTGTACTTGGCGGCGGCGTCGAACTGCTCCTGGAGCTTGAGCCCGTCGGGGCGGGGGGTGCCGTCGCGGTTCTTGAGCTTGGCGGCGAGGTTGCGGCCGGAATACGCGAGATCCACGTCGCAGACGGCCACGATGCGCTCGGTTTTCGACAGCTCGAGCGCGTTCACCGATCCCATGCCGCCGAATCCGGCGATGGCCACCTGGAGCTGGTCGCTCGGGGCAACGTAGCCGGGCCCTCCCAGCACGTGGCGCGGGACGATGGTGGGAAATCCGTGGGGCAACACGAGGGCGCCGAGCGCCAGCTTGCTCGCGTCGGAAACGAATTCGCGGCGCGTGACTTTCTTTCGGGACATGGGACCGATCTCCGGTTTGTTATAGTCGCATTAGAGTGCACCCGGCGGCACCACGAGGTCAATCTCGCCGGCCGGTTGCCCGGGGGGGCGGATGGCCGGGGTCGTGGGGCTCCGGGGCGTCCGCCGGGGCCCGGAATGGCCAAAATCAGGGCGAAAAGCGGCATGAAACGCTGCATTCGACTAGATTGAAAGACAGCCTAACAGGAAGAGACGTGATCGAAGCATTCGAGTTTGTCGATCAGGACCGCACCTTCACGTGCACGGTGGAAGAAGCGCGGACGCCGGGAAACGAAGCGTGGTGGTGGTTCCGCGTTTCCACCGATGATCGGCAGCGGTATGCGCCCTTCCGGGCCAGCGCGCGTGACACCCAGAAGTCCGTGCGGGCACGGATTGTGGCGTATTACGACGACCTCCTGGTGCGCCGCGCCGCCCCGCCCACGCCGTACTGGCGTCGCGGACCGGGGCAGGGTGGCCAGCCGGCCGCCGCGGCAGCGCCCGCTGTCGAGGTGCCGGTCGAGGTGCCCGTGCCGGTCGCCAAGGGCGTGGCCGCGAAAGGCGTGGCCGCCAAGGGTGCGGTGGCCAAGGGCGTGGCCGCCAAAGCCAAGGCTCGCCCTGCCAAGTAGGTCCGCGGCGTTCGCCTAGACCCGCCGCGCGCGTTCGCGCAGGCGGTCGGCGAGAATGTGCACGCGGTCTCCCAACCCGGACTGCAGGTCGGCGTCGAACAACTTTCGCATCCGCTCGCTGGCGATGGGGCGGAGCGCGGCGAGATCGGCGGCGATGTCGCGCGCCAGCCCCGGCCACTCCTGGGGCTGGATGCCCGCCGTGGGCTGCCATCCGTGGTTCCGGGCGTCGATCCACGAGTCCCAGAAGGTGAGCGCGATGCGCAACTCCGTGAGCTCGCCGGCATCGCCCAACGGGAACGCGTGCTCGAAGCTGTCGAACCGCCGGCCGATCTCGTCGTAGCGGCCGGCGTCGTGCGCGTCGGCATCCGTGACGAGGTTCCGGACCAGGGTCTCGCGCGCTGCGGCAGTGGTGAGCACCAGCCTTCCCGGTGGAGATGAGCGAACGGCCCGCCCTCGACGCGGCCTGCGCGATCGGGCGCCGTCTAGACTGAGTATAGCCGGATCGTGAGCGGCTGGGGCGGCGCCACGGCGTCGTCGATTGTGAGGCGCACGCGCGAGACCATGACCGGCTCGAGGCGATCGAGCTTGGCGTAGCCGATGGTCGTCCCGCGAGAGAGCACGCGCCAGTCACCGCCGTCGGCGCCGTACAGCGTGTAGCCCGCCACGGCCTGTCCGCCCTCGATGCGTTCTTCCAGGCGCGCGATGCCCACGCGCGCCGCGCCATCGAGCGCCACCTCCAACTCCGCGGACCGCGGGCCGGTGGCGCGCCAGGACGCGCGTGCCCCCGAGGCGAGATCGTGGCCGAACAGGGTGTCGCGCCGATCGCGGAACTCGCGAAGCCGCGCCACGTCGACGTCGTGCAGCAGGCCCTCGCGTGTGGGGGGCACGTTGAGCAGCAGCTTGGAATTGCGGCCCACCGAGCTGAAGTACAGCTCGATCAACGATTCCACGCTCCGCACGCGGCGGTCCTCCGCGGCGTGGTAGAACCAGCCCGGCCGGATCGACACATCGGCTTCGGCAGGGCGCCATACCGGACCGGCGGGATCGCCGTGCTGCAGAGCGGGCGTGACGCCGGGCCCGCTGGCGCCGGGGTAGGGCACGGCGCCAGGATCGACCGTGGACCAGTTCGGGTCGCCGGCCACGCCGCGCTCGTTGCCGCACCACCGTATGTCGGGGCCGGCATCGGAGAACATGACCGCCCCGGGCTGCAGCCGGCGCACCAGCCCCCAGAACCGCGGCCAGTCGTACGTCTGCTTCCTCCCGTTGGGCCCCTCGCCGTTGGCGCCGTCGAACCACACTTCGGCGATCGTCCCGTAGTGCGTGAGCAGTTCGGTGAGCTGGTCGCAGTAGAGATCGTTGTAGCGCGGCGAGTCGCCGTACGCGGGGTTGTTGCGGTCCCAGGGCGACAGATAGAGTCCGGGGCGCAATCCCTCGGCGCGGCACGCGTCCACGAATTCCCGCACCACGTCGCCATGGCCGTCGCGCCATGGGCTGGATGCCACGGAATGCCTGGTGGTGGCGGTGGGCCAGAGACAGAATCCGTCGTGGTGCTTGGCGGTGAGGATCATGGCGCGGAATCCCGCGGCGCGCGCGGCGCGCGCCCACTGCCGCGGGTCGCAGTGCGCCGGATTGAAGATCGCCGGATCCTCATGGCCGTCGCCCCACTCGCGGTCGGTGAACGTGTTCACCCCGAAGTGGCAGAACATGGCCAGTTCGTCGCGCTGCCAGGCGAGCTGCGACGGCGACGGATGCGGCCGGCCCAGGGCCGGCGCCGGTGCCCACGCGCCGCGATGCGGCAGCCAGCACCCGGCCAGGGCCGCCGCGCCCGAGAGCACGAACGAGCGGCGGTCCATCCTACGCCGGCGACGCGAGCAGCGCCTGCAGATCCTTCTCGATGCGCTCGGGGGTGTCGGACGGCGCGTAGCGCCGGAGCACCGCGCCGTCCCGCCCGACGAGGAACTTCGTGAAGTTCCACTTGATGGCTTCGCTGCCGAGTACGCCGGTGGCCTCCGCCTTGAGATGGCGGTACAGCGGATGCACCCGGGGGCCGTTGACGTCGATCTTGGCGAACATCGGGAACGTGACGTCGTACGTGGTGGAGCAGAAGCGCTGGATCTCGGCCTCGTCGCCGGGCTCCTGGTGGCCGAACTGGTCGCAGGGGAATCCGAGGATCACGAACCCGAGCTTCTTGTACTTCCGATACAGCGCTTCGAGTCCCGTGTACTGCGGCGTGAACCCGCACTTGCTGGCCACGTTCACCACGAGCAGCACGCGGTCGCGATACGCGGCCAGCGTCTCCTCGCGCCCGTCGATGGTCGTGACCGCGACGTCGTGGATGTTCACGAGTGGCTCGCCGGGTCCGGCTTGCGGGCCAGCACCTGGACCACGGCCGACGGCCCGCGGTGGTACTTGCCCTCCGCCACTTCCCGCTCGGCGTCCTGCGCCAGCACGAAGTGCAGTCCCGAGAGTTCGTCTTCCAGCGCGGAGCGCGGGACCAGCAACTCCACGGCGCGGGGGCCGCCCGTTCCGAACGTGAGCTGGCGCGGCGTGTAGGCCTCGAGCACGAATACGCCGCCGGGCCGGAGGCCGGCGACCACGCGTTGGTGGACCTGCGCGCGCAGCGCGGCGGGCAGGTGCACGAAGATCGAGACGATCCCCGCCCATGCGCCGGGCTCGATCACGTAGTGCGCGAGGTCGGTCACGACGCACTCGACGTGCACGCCGCTGCGCTCGGCGAGTTCGCCGGCCCGCGCCATCCCCACCGCGGACTGATCCACGGCCGTGACCCGGTAGCCGAGCCTGGCCAGATGCGCGGCGTTGCGCCCCTGTCCTTCGGCGAGGCAGAGGACCGGGCCCGACGGGATCTGGCAGGCGACGGCGGCGAGGAACGCGTTGGGCTCGGTGCCGTACGCGTAGTCGGGTTCAGAATATCGAACGTCCCAGTCAGTCATGGCGATGTGGCGTTGGAACGGGAGACCACGGGCAGCGTCAGCGGGTGGACTCCGCGTCCATCCGCGCCACGATCACATAGCGCGCGGCGGAAGGCTGTCCGGGCGCGTGGCCGCCGTCCACGGCCACGTCCGCGGGCAGCCGGTGGATCGTGATGAACTGCGTGGGCACTTCGCGATCGTGCTCGTCGCGGAGATGGAGCGCGAAGGCATCCACGGCGCGTTGGGTTTCTACCACCCGGCGCACCGTCGAGTTCCGCCCGAGCGCCTGCCGGAGCAGCCGGAGCTGTTCGGCCTTCGGGATGCCGGCCAGCTCGTCGGGCGCGGGGAGCGGCGCGTCGGTCACGAATTCGCTCATTGCCGACTGCAGCGCGGAAAGGATGGGCTCGATCCGCTCGAAGGGCGGTTCGGGTTGGAACACACCGGTCTGCTGATCCGAATCGTCGCCGGGCGCACCGAGATCGGTGTAGCCGAGCAATTCGTCGTGACTCCAGAGTGTGTATTGCAGGACGGGGCCCGGTGCGGGTGAAAGGGGGTCCGAAATCATGGAGACGGCCGCGCCTCGGCGCTAGGGCGCCGCACCCAGGCGCTCGCGCACAGCGTGTGCGCCGCATGGGCCCCGCCAGGCTGCGGCCCTGCGTCGTAGCGGTGGATCAGTCCTTGTACGGATAGTCAGGATCCGCCAATCGTTCCGCCCGCGCCGTGGCGTCCGGGCCGGCGATGTCCTTGGCGTGATGCAGCAGCAGCGGGCTCAGATGCTGTCCGTAGCGCAGCACGCTCGCCGCGCGCTCGCGCCGTCCGAGCAGGAACGCGAGGAACGACTGGTCCTTCTTCTTCCCGTTGCACTCGGGGCAGCAGAGCAGCAGGTTGTCGCGCCGGTCGTAGGCCGTCTTGCCGCGGCGCGGCGTCACGTGGTCCAGCGTGATGAGGTCGGGATCGATGCGCCGCTCGCAGTAGGCGCACACCGGACCGTGGCGCGCCAGCAGCCAGCGGCGCGTCTCGGTGTACGCAGCGCGCGTCGTGGGCAGCGAGGTGTCCTGTTGCGCCGGACCGCGTCCACGTCCGCGGCGCGGGCTCCTGCGGCGGCCTGACGGCTGCTTCTTCACCATCGGCAGAGGGCAAGGGGTGGGCGGGCCGGAAGCGCTCGTGCCGTAACATAGCGTTCCGCGCTCCGGTCCTCACCCCCCAACCCCCTCCGGCCTGCCGCGCCGGCGCTCAGGGCGTGGGCGCCGGCAGGTGCAGCTCGATCCCCTCGGGCGGCGTCACGCCGAGGAGGTTCTGCACGAAGTAATCCCACGTGCGCCGGGTCACGTACGGCTCCGACCCGAACCCATGGTTGCGATTGGGCAGTACGAGCAGGTCGAAATTCTTGTTGGCCTTGATCAGGGCATTGATCAGGAGCAGGGAGTTCACCGGGCTCACGTTGTCGTCCATCGTGCCGTACATGATCAGCAGCTTGCCCTTGAGATTGGCGGCCAGCCGCTGGTTGGCCTGGCGGTCGTAGTTGTCGGTGCTGTCGCTGGTCTTCACGAGGAGGCCCTGGTACTTCTCCCCCCACGTGTAGTCGTAACTGCGGTTGTCGTGGTTGCCGGCCCGCGACACGGCCACCTTGAAGAAATCCGGATAGCGCAGCATCGCGTCGGTGGATGAGAACCCGCCGCCCGAGTGGCCGTAGATCCCCACCCGGTTGAGGTCGATCTGCGGGTACCGCACGGCGAGTTGCTCGATGCCGGTGACGAGATCGGGAATCCCGTTGTCGCCCATGTTGCCGTAGTACGTGTCGTGGAACGCCTTGGAGCGGAACGGCGTTCCCATGGCGTCGATCTCCACCACGAAGAACCCCAATTCGGCCATCGCCGCGTTGCTGCTGCGCAGCGCCGAGGCGAACGTGCGGTCCCCGATCGGGCCGACCTGCGGACCGGGGTAGATGTAGTCGATGATCGGGTAGTGCTTGGTGGAATCGAAGGTGGACGGACGGTAGAGCACCCCGTACAGGTCGGTGATGCCGTCGCGGGCCTTGACCGTGATCGGGGTGGGGTACTTCCAACCGGTGGCGAACAGGCGGCTGGCGTCGGCCCGCTGCACCTCGTGGACGAGGGTGCCGTCGGCGCGGCGCACTACCGTGACCGGGGTGGCGTCGAGCCGCGAATAGTTGTCCAGGAACTCGTTGCCGGACGGCGCGAACGACACGTCGTGGTCGGCGTTCTCCGGCGTGAGCAGTTGCATGCCCGTGCCGTCGAGCTTCACGCGATAGAGAAACCGGAAGTACGGATCGCGGCCCGGCTCCCGCCCCCGCGCCGTGAAATACACCCAGCCGCCGGTCTCGTCCACGCGCAGCACGTCGCCCACCGTCCAGTCGCCGCCCGTGATGCGGTGTTCCAGCGCGCCGGTCCGCGCATTGTACAGATAGAGGTGCGCCCACCCGTCGCGCTCGGAGAACCAGATCACCTCGCGGCCGTGGCTCAGCGGCCGCCAGTCTGGCACGCCCCCCGAGGCGAGGTTGGTCTCCACGAACGTCTTGCTCCGCTCGGTGAGCACCGTGCGCGCGTGGCCGGTGCCCGGATCCACGTCCAGCAGATCGAGCGCGTGATACCCGCGGTGGCCGTAGGTCATGAACAGGTGCTCGCTCGTGGGATCCCACTTCACGTCCTTGAACACGCTGTCCTGCGTGGTGAGCCAGCAGCACGTGGTGTTCACCGCCGGCTGCGGCGGACGGTCCACCTTCACCCCGCGGCCCGCCGCCACGTCGAACACGTACATGTCGTAGGTCGGGATCACGGAGTCGCCGGGCAGCGCGTAGGGATACGTGTGCAGCACGAACGCCGGGCTCTTGGTCTCGAGCAGGTACATGCGGCGCACGCCGCGCTCGTCCATCTTGTAGGTGGCGATGTATTTGGAGTTGGGCGACCATGCGAGCACCGGCCGCTGCGGCAGGTGGCGCACGACGGTGGTCACCTGCGCGCAGCAGCCGGTGGGCTTGGCGTATCCGTCGTCGGGGCCGGCGTCGTTCGTGAGCTGCACCTCGTGCCCCGTGGCCACGTCGCGCACCCAGAGGTTGTCCTGGCGCGTGAACGCCACCCACTTGCCGTCGGGCGACGCGACCTCGGTCACGCGATCGAGCGGCATCGTGTCGGGCCCCGCGCACGAGTAGCTGACGATGCTGCACGTCCACTGGCGGTTCTTGCCCACGGAGAACCGGACGCTCCGGTCGCCGTCCACGAACCGGATCTCGCGGAACGGCAGGGCGCGCGGGTCGTACGCGGTGTCGGCCGCCACCGACAGCGCCGCGGCGAGCCGCGCCTGGTCGAACGCCGGCTGCCGGATGCCGGTGGTGGCATCCACCATCATGAATGCGTAGCCCTGCGCCGACCGGTTGCGATACCAGAACCGGTCGGCGCTCATCCAGTGCGGCTGCACGGCATCGTCGATGACCAACTCCTGCGCGTTGGGCCCGAGAAACTGCTCGGCGCGCGCGTAGTCGTCGCGCGTGCCCTGCGCGGCGCTCGCCGCCGGATGCAGCGAGACCGCGAGGAGCGCGCCCGCGGCGGCGAGCGCGAGACGATGAGCGGGGGACGAGGACGTCCTGCGAGACGACGACATGTCGGGGTGTCTCCGATGAGCGTCAGTGAATGGTGGGCGCGGGCGCATGCGCGCCCGCCGGAGTGGCTGCCACGCGGTCGCCGTCCTGCCAACGGGCCGTCCACGCGGCCGGCTCCCCGCGCAGATAGCGATCGTACCAGTCGAGCATCACGCCCCACAGGTGGCGCGAGATCGACGGCTTGGAATTGATCCCGTGATTCTCGCCGTACACGCGCACGAGTTCGGCGTCGCGGCCCAGCATGCGGAGCGCCGTGAACATCTGCTCGCTCTCGTTCTCCGGCACGTTGGTGTCCGAGGTCCCGTGGATGAGCAGCATCGGGGTGTGGATCTTGTCGGCGCTGAACAACGGCGACCGGTCCACGTACACGTCGCGGCGGTTCCAGGGATAGCACGACGGACAGGTGCCTTCGGTGTAGCTGTAGCCCGTCCAGCCCACGCCCCAGTAGTCGGCGATGTTGCTGATGCCCGAGATCTCGATCGACGTATGGAAGATGGACGTGCGCGTGGCCATGTGCATGGTCATGAAGCCGCCGTACGAGTGGCCGAAGTTGCCCACCCGCGCGGCATCCACGAACGCGTGCGTCTTCTCGAATTGCTGCACGCCCTCGATGATGTCGGTGCCGGCCGGGTAGCCCCAGTCGTTGATGTGCAGGTCGGCGAACGCCTGGCCGTAGCCGGGCGCGCCGGCGGGATTGCACATCCAGATCACGTAGCCATTGTCGGCGAACCAGACCAGCCGTGGGTCGAACGTCTCCTTCATGGGCAGCGTGCCGCCGTAGTAGTGCACGATCATCGGGTACGTCCTGGTGGAGTCGAATCCCGGCGGCAGCCAGTACCAACTCTCGATCTTCGCGCCGCGGCTGTCGGTGAAGCTCCACGGCCGCCAGGTGGGCAACTCCACGGCCGACGTCAGCACGCCGTCCGAGGGGCGCTCGAGCGACACGGCCGCGCCGCCGTCCAACGGAATGCGGTACACCACGGCGGGAGACACGGGCGTCTGGATGGCCGCCACCATCGTCGTCCCGGCAAAGTCGTACGCCGTGATGTTGTTGCCGGGCATGGCCACGGCTTCGAGCCGGGGACGCTGGGCCAGCGAACTCGGCACCGGGCCCGACGTGCGCGCCGGAATGGTCTGCGCGCCCTCGTCCGCCGTGACGTAGATGCGCCCGTCGGCCTTGCTCCAGTACAGCGGCTTGCTGCACGCCACCGCGGGAACGAATCCGGCGCTCAGATGCACCAGCGACGGCCGGTCCACCGTGGTGGCATACAGCTCGTTCTCGTACACGCTGAACGTGGGCGCCGGATGCGGCTGCAGCTCCTCGGCGCTGGCGCAGAACGCCACCGCCTTGCCGTCGGGCGACCAGGCGAACGCCGTGGGCGCGCCGAAGGCCTCGCGCGGCAGATCGAGCAGCTTGTGCACGCTGCGGTCGCGCAGGTCGAGCATCCAGATCTCGGCGCGCACCCAGGGGGGCGCCGAGTCGGTGCGCACGCTGCGCGCGAACACGATCTCCCGTCCGTCGGGCGACACGGTGGGCGCTTCGGCGGAGGTGAGCGTGTCGGCCAGCAGTTGCACGCGCGTGCCCTGCGCCACGTCGAGCGCGAACAGCTGCGCCTTCTCGGGATAGAACGACCAGCGGTCCCACACGTCGGACAGCCGCTGCAGGTCGCCGGGCTTGTAGCTCTCGGCTTCTCCGATGTGCTTGGCGGCGGTGTAGTAGATCCACCGCCCGTCGGGCGACCAATCCACGGCGCCGAGCCCGCGCTCGCCGCGCAGCAGGCGCCGGCTCGCGCCCGTGGCCGGATCCCAGATCCAGAGATCGCGGCCGGGCGCGCCCTTCTCGTCGGTGGCGGTCTCGTATGCGAGCGCGCTCCCGTCGCGCGACCACCGCGGGGCCCCGATGCCAGGGCCGCGGATCTGCGCCAACAGCTTGCCGCTGGTGAGATCGTGGATCTCGAGCACGGTGGCGAAGTCGTCGTTGGTGTCGTCGACGCGGCGCGCCACCCAGGCCACGCGGTTCCCCGGCGCGTCGATGGCGATGCCGTTCACGTCGGTCGTGGCCATCAACTCGGCCAGCGACGCGGCGTGCCGCGGATCGCTGCTCGACGTGATCGTCGCGCCGGGCGTGAGGGGCTCCACCGACGCCGTCAGCGCCATTCCGGCGCCCGGGCGCACCACCGCCTCCACGAGCAGCACGTGCTTGCCGCGTTCGAGGGCGACGGTCTCTCCGTGCACGGGCGCTCCGTCCATCGAGACCACGCGCGCGCTGCCGCCGGACACGGTGACGCGCGCCCGCGTCCACCGATCGGCGTCGAGGTACGTTGCCGCGAAGGCGAGCGAGGGCGCCGCGGCCTCGAGTTGCAGGGTACCGCCAGTCTCGGTGCGCGCCTGCCATCGCGCCGTCGTGCCGTCAATCCACGCCTCGGCGTCGCCGGCCGCCGGCCATGCGTGGGCGAGCGAGACGTGGCCCGACGCGAGGAGCGCCGAGTCGCTCGCGGCGCCGAAGGCGGGCGCCACCGCCGGCACCGGGCCGAGCACGACCCATCGGGCGACGTTGGCCGGGCGGCCGCCGCCGTGCGCGGCAGCGACGACGAGCGCGCCGGCCCACAGGCGGACGTTCGCGGTGAATCCAGGACGTGTCATGATCACGCTCCTCCGAGCGGCGGGAATGATTCCGGATATGGCGGGCAGGGCGCTGCGGCGCCCGCGTTCAGGCCGGAACGACCTGGAGCACCGCCTGCATGTCCGGGCTGTGATAGGTGCAGCGGTATGGGAAGGTCCCCACCTGATTGGCGGTCCACATGAAGTTGCCGACGGGCGGGATGTCTCCGGAGTCTCCCCACGGGCCTCCGGTCACCGTGTGCGTGTGCTTGCCCACGTTGTACCAGCACACGCCCGTGCCGAGCGGCACGACGACGGTGGCGTTGGGCAGCCCGTACGGCTGCTCCTGGTAGAAGAAGTCGCCGGCGTAGATCTCGCGGTCGATGGCGCCGAGGCCGCCGAGCTGGATCTGGAAGTGCACCACGGTGGCCTGATTGGCCGCCACGGTGATTCGCACCGGATTGTCAAACGTCTCGGGCACGTCGGCCAGATTGCCGCCCCAGAAGCGGAGTTGATACGGGCCAACGTCGATACTTCCTAGAGTGAAGTTGCCGGCGGCGTCGACGTCCGCGTAGACGTCCTGGTTGAGTCCGGCATTCGTGAGCAGATAGATGCGACCCACGGCCTGCGGCTTTCCCTGCAGATCGGCCACCGTGCCGCTCACGGTGCCCGTGGGGTTGGCCGCGGGCGCCGTGCTCGTGCCGCCGGCGCAATCGCCGAGCAGCGCCGTGGCGGAGAACAGCGCGGCCGCCGAGCCGACCGTGGCGAGGAACTCTCGGCGGGTGACGCTCGGCGGCGTTCCGGGCGTCGCGTTATCGCGCGGGGTGTGACGACTCATGACACGCCTTCCTGGAAGGACCGCCATCGGGCGGGAATGGGGCACAGCCGGGGTGGGCCATCTGCCCACCCCGGCTGTTTGCAGCGTACGACATGCGGCGCACCGCTCAACTCAGACCGGGGCACTTACCTCCGCCGGGTCCGATGGCGCGATTGTTCTGTACCTCGTTGTAGGAGAGTGGCAGTTTGAGGGCTCGGCCCGGTCCGACGCGTGATTTCATGAGACCAAACCGACTGAGGTCTTCAAGGCGATCGCCCTGCGCGAACATCTGCGCGAACCGCTCCTGCAACAGCATGTTGAACACACCCGTCTGCGGATTGGCGCCGGGCACGCTCAGCGCCGGCAGCCCGACCGCGAGGCGATTGACGTTCATTTCGGCAATCGCCGTGTTGTAGTCGCCGGCGTGCCACGCCACCTCGGCCTGGATCAGGTTCATCTCGGCCGAGTTGGTGATCGGGATCGGCGAGGCCAGGCTGAGGTACTTGCTCATGCTGTAGAACGGCGAGACGCCGTCGGCACCGTACCAATAGCCGTGACCGTTGTTGTTATCGTGGCCCAGCGGAATGCGCGGATCGTCCTGGCCGCTGAGCGGATCGCGCATGTACCCGTTGAGCGTGTCCACGTACTGATCCCACGTGTTGCGGATGGTGTAGGAGCGGTTATTGGTGAAGGTACCTTGAACCGTCATCGCGTTGTTCTGGGATCCGCTGTTGGTGGAGAAGATGGCGTCGTATTCGAATCCCGGCGACACCGCCTTGGCGTAGGTCAGCGCATCGGCATAGTTGCCGAGCATCAAGCTGGCCCGGGCAATGCCGGCATTGGCCAGGTCGAGCCGCGCCTGGCGGGCGGACGCGGGCGAGAAGTGGGCATTCTGGATGAGCGGGAGCAGCGCCTTCAGGCTGTCCACCGCCTGCTTGAACATCGCGGTATCGGACACGGCGGCGAGGCCGGGCGCTGGCGGGGATTCGCAGAAACCCATTGCCAGTTCGAGGTCCGCCCAGGCCCTCGTGATTTCCACCTGGATGAACAGGGGACTGGTATGGGCTGAATCGCCCATCACGCTCTCGAACCGCTGCGCGGCCGAAATGGCGTCGTAGCGTGCCCGCAGCAATTGGTCGTCCGGCGTGGTGTAATCGTTGCCTCCGCCAGGCCAGTTCGCGACGACGACGCCGTCGGAGACTTGTTTCCAGGCGATCCAGGTGCTGGAGTTCTGCAATTCGTCCGACAGCATGCCCGTCATGATCGACAGGTACGCCATCGACAACTGGAAGTTGCCCTCGGCGCCGGCCGCCACGGCGGGCAGCAGTCTGGCGCTGTTCGCGGCTGCGTTGGTGAATGCTTGGGGGTTCTGTACCTGCAGGATGTCGTGGCATGCCGTTACCAGCACCACCGACACCGCCGCCAGAGCGCATCCCGCCACTCGAGCCCCGCGGTTGAACAGATCACGCATGATCGGTATCTCCAAGTGAGAAGTCCGCGCTGGCCGGCCGCGTGATACACGCGGCCGGTTCACGCGATGCTAGTATCGACTGCGAACGGTGATGCGGAACTGACGCGGTGCCGGATCGGTGAGGAACGCCGACGCCACGTTGAACGCGGAAGCCCCGGCCCAGTTGGTGTACGGATCCTGACAGGCGCAGTGGTCCCACCACATGATGTTGTGCGCCGAGAGCGTGAGCGTGGTCTGGCCGAGCCGGGCCATCGACGACAGCGCCTGCGGCACCTGCCAGGCCAGCGAGATCTCGCGCAGCTCCACGTTGTCGCGCGACCTGATGTCCGTGAACCGCGACCAGAGGGCCACGGCCGAGTCGGCCGCCGGCGTGTCCACCCCACCGGGGCCGAGCAGCGCCAGGTATTCGTCACCCGCGTGCTGGCGGAACCGGTACGGCCGGTCGCCGTTGTTGAACACCGCGCCCTGGGCCATGGTGAACAGCACGTAGGCCTGGAAGCGCTGCCACCGCACCGTGGGGCTGTACGACATGTTGAACGTGGGCATCGGCGGCCCGAAGAACACCGCGGTGTCGGTGGACGTCCAGGTCTTGGTGGTGGAATTGTACGCCTTGGGCGCCACGGCCCAGACCCCGCCTACCGGGTAGCCGACGCGTACCGTGGTCGTGGGCGTCGCCGTGCCGAGGCTCGTGATCTTGTTGTGGTTGCCGTCGAACTTGATGTCGTTGTGGAATTCGAAATCGCCCTTCTCGATCGTGACCCAGTTGAAGCTCAGGTCCCAGCCGTGGTTCACGATGCCGCCCACGTTCTGCTGCTGCGCGTTGTTGAAGCCCGCGCTGGGCGGCAGCGGGATGGCGAGAATCGCGTCGTGCGTGCCCGACGTGAAGACCGAGCCCGACACGCCGAGGCGGTCGTGGAAGAACCCGGCGTCGAACCCGGCGTCGAACTCGGTGGTGACCTCGGGCTGCAGGTTCAGGTTGCCGGGGCTGTTCGGCACCAGCGACGGCGTGTTCACGAACACGGCGCCCGGCGCCAGCGTCAGGAACGAATCGTACGGTCCGGGGGCCTTGCCGGCCTTGCCGATGGCGCCGCGCAGCTTGAAGCTGTTGATGAACGAGGGCAGCCAGGAATATCCGTCGAGGTTGTACGCCACGTCGATCTTGGGATACTTCTGGAAGCCGTAGTTCTTGCCGAACGCGCTGTTGCCGTCGATGCGCAGCCCGACCGTGCTGTACAGGCGATCGCCGAACGAGAAGCGATCCTGCACCAGGCCGCCCAGGTTCACCTGGTGCGTGTAGATCTCGCCGCCGTACGTCTGCGACGCCGACGACACGGTGGAGACGCCCGGTCCGGCGAACACCTTGCCGATCGCGGCGCTCAGCCACTCGGTGGTGTAGTAGCCCTGGCCGCCGAACGACAGGTTGGACCCGATGCCGAACGGCAGCTTGAAGGTGACCTGTCCCAGGTAGTCGGCGGTGTACGTGGACTGGTTGCGGAAGTCGTCGTCCTTCTCGCCGTTGTTCACGTACGCGGCGCCGTAGTTGCCGTCGGGGGGGAAGAAGCGGACCTTCGCCTCGCCCACCAGATCGCTGCCCACGGTCAGGCGGTTCTGGAAGTTGGGCGTGGTCTGGTAGTTGATGGTCATGCCGCCGGTCCAGTGGTTGGCGGAGTTGTACGACGTCATGCGCTGGATGTCGGCCACCGAGACCCAGGCTTCGCCGTACGGGCGGAGCGCCGTGGCCTGGCGGGGATCGCCGTTCGAGGCGTTGCCGGTCAGCGTCGTCCAGTTGTTGCCCGACTGCAGGGCGTCGATGAAGTTGTGATCGAACGCCGAGCGCACGGCGAACGACCACTTGTCGGCCGCGTCCCACGTCACGTTCATGCGCAGGTTGCCGCGCTTCTCGTCGTTGGGCTGGAGGCTGCCCACCTCGTCGGTGTAGCCGCCCGACACGAAGTAGGTGGCCTTCTGCGCGCCGCCCTGCACCTCGACGTTGTACTCGCCGTACGGGCCGTTGCCGATGAGCGTCTTGTTCATGTCGAGCGCGCGCGTGCCGTCCTTGCCCACGAAGTTGGGATAGAGCTTGGTGGGATAGTTGGGGCGCTGGCGGTCGAAGCCCGTGCCGGCTTCGACGGTCCACTGCGGCGGGCTGTCGGTCTTGCCCTTCTTGGTGAAGATCTGGATCACGCCGTTGCTGGCCTCCGAGCCGTACAGCGTGGCGGCCGCGGCGCCCTTGAGGATCTCGATGTGATCGATGTCGTCGGGGTTGATGTCCGACAGGCGATCTTCCGCCACGCCGCCGTTGAAGTTGCAGCAGCCCTGGTTGCCCAGGCTGGCGGTCCAGTCGGTGGCGCGCGTGTCGACCTTGACGCCGTCGATGTAGACCACGGGGCGCTGGTCGAGCGCGAAACTCGACGCGCCGCGGATGCGCAGATCCATCGCGCCGCCCACGCCGCCGCCCACGCTCACCGAGCGCAGGCCGGCCACCTGGCCTTCCAACAGTTGCGTCATGTCGTTGGACGGCTTGAGGGCCTGCACCTGCGCCACGTTCACGATGGCCAGGGGCGCCCCGAGCTCGCGCTTGGACACCGCCCCGCCCGTGCCCGTGGTCACGACCTCGTTGAGTTCCACCGCGCTCACGTTGAGCACGAAATCGGCGGTCACCATGCCCTCGGAGGGGACGGTCACGTTCTTGGTCAAGGGCCGGTAGCCGATGCGCTGCACGTGCACCGACACCGCGCCGCTCGCGCCGCGGATGACGTAGTGGCCACGGCCGTCCGTGGTGCCGCCGAGCTTCGTGCCGACGATCGACACCAGCGCACCCTCGATGGGTTGCTGCGACACGCGGTCACGGACGGTGCCTTCGACGAGGCCCGACTGGGCCTGCGCGGCGGCGAGTGGAACGGCTGTGAGCGTCACGACGACGCTCGCCAGGGCCAGCACTGCCGGCACCAGGCGCAGCCGCAGGAAACTGCGGAATCGCTCCATGGGGTCCCCCGGAGGAGGGTGGTGAGAAAGGGAACACTGCTGCGGCGAGGGGCCGCGTCTGCATGGACGGCGCACGCGCGCGCGTCCAGGAAGCCCAATCGGGAAGGAAACCGGCAATCAGCGGCTCGTACGCCAGCGCTCGATGCCGGGGTGGGGAAGGAGGAAGGGCACTGCAGATACTCGACGCGCGCTCACCGCAGCGGAGATCGATCGGGTGGGTCCGCGGGGGCGACGTTCACCGGTCCTTCAATTTCTCAACTCACCGACCATGCGGCGGCGTCACGCCGCGGGCCGGAGTCCGGATGAAATTTCTCTAGTCGTGAGGTTGGACCACCGGATCAGCGCGCCGGCGGCGGCGTGATGGCATAGTCCTTGGGCGGCGTCACGCCGAGCAGGTTCTGTACGAAGTAGTCCCACGTGCGCCGGATCAGATACGGCTCCTGCGTGATCTCGTGATTCCGGTCGGGGTAGATGAGCAGGTCGAACGACTTGTTGGCCTTGATCAACGCATCCACCATCTGGATGGTGTTCGCCGGATGCACGTTGTCGTCCATGTCGCCATGGATGAGGAACAGCTTGCCCTTGAGGTGCGACACATAGGTCTTGTTGGCGGCGCTCGCGTAGTTGTCGGTGCCGCGCGCCGCGTCGCGGGTGAGCAGCCCCTGATAGCGCTCGGCCCACCCGTAGTAATAGCTGCGGTTGTCGTGATTGCCCGAGCTCGACACCGCCACCTTGTAGAAGTCGGGGTAGCTGAGCATCGCGTCGGTGGACGCGAATCCGCCGCCCGAGTGCCCGTAGATCCCCACCCGGTCGAGATCGAGAAAGCCGTAGCGCGCCGCGAGCTGCTTGATCGCGGTCACGTGATCCGGGATCCCGTTGTCGTGCATGTTGCCGTACCAGGCGTCGTGGAATGCCTTCGACCGCAGATTCGTCCCCATCGCATCCACTTCCACCACGACGAACCCCAGTTGGGCCAACGCTTCCACCTGGCCCATCGTCGAATACTCGAGCGCCGGCGAGCTGGTGGGGTAGAAGCTCTTGGGCGCGGCGATGATCTGCGGACCGGGATAGATGTGGTCGATCACCGGGTACTTGCGGGTCGAATCGAAGTGCGCGGGCAGGAACATCACGCCGTAGAGATCCGTCACCCCGTCGCGCGCCTTCACGCGGAACGGCACCGGATATCGCCACCCGCTGGCGAGGAGCGCGCTGACGTCCGCCTTCTCCAGCGTCTGCACCACGTGGCCGTCGGGCGTACGCACCACCGTCACCGGCGGCGACTGCACGGTGGAGTAGGTATCGATGATGTACTGGCCCGACGGCGTCATGCGGATCGTGTGCTCCGCCGCCTCGGGCGTGAGCAGTTCGAGGCCCGTGCCGTCGAGGTGCGCGCGGTAGAGCCGCGCATAGTAGGGATCGCCCGCCTCGCGGCCCCGGGCCGTGAAGTACACCCAGCGCCCCACCGGATCCACGTGCACCAGATCGCCCACCGTCCACGGGCCCTTGGTGATCTGATCGACGAGCGCGCCGGCGTGGCTGAACAGGTACAGGTGGCCCCAGCCGTCGCGCTCCGAGAACCAGACGACGTCGGCGCCGTCGGCCACCGGCTGCCAGTCGGGCGCGCCGCCGGATTCGAGATTCAACTCGACGAAGGTGCGGCTCGAGTCGGCCACGATCGTGGCCGCGCGCCCCGTGGCCGCGTCGGCCTCCATGAGCTGCACGTGCTTCGGGCCGCGGTCGCCGTAGGTGAAGTACAGGTGCTGCGACCGGTCGCCCCACTTCACGCTGCTCCACGAGGAATCCTGCATCCCCGTGAGTCCGTTGTCCTGCGCGTTCTGCGGCGGCGCGTCCACGCGGACGTTGGTGCGGGCCGCGACGTCCAGGATGTGGATGTCGAACCGCGGGATGATCGAGTCGCCGGGCAGCGCGTAGGGATAGGTGTACAGCTTGGGCCGCTGCGACGTCATCGAGATGAGCGGCATCGTGAGCACGTGCCGCTCGTCGAACTGCGGCACGGCGATCTTCCGGGAGTCCGGCGACCACTGCAGCGTGGGTCGCACCGGCGTCGGATGGATGACCTGCGTGGGCCGGCGCGCGTCCTGGCCGTAGCCGTCCAGCGGCGCGCCGTCGGTGGTCAGCGCCGTCGAATCGACGCTGCCCACGGCGCGCACGTACACGTTGTGGCCGCTCACGAACGCGTCCCACTTGCCGTCGGGCGAGCGCACGTACGGCACCGGGCTCGGGAGCGTGTCGCCCATCGTGCAGGCGTATCGCGCGATGTCGCACACGAACCGCCTGGCGTGAGCATTGAACGCGATGTGCTGCTCGTCGCGCCCGTCATCGCCGAACCGGAACGTGGTGAACGGCAGCTGCGTGGGGTCGTAGCTCGTGTCGGCCGCGAGCGACAGCGCCGCGGCGAGCTTCGCGTTGTCGAACAACGGCGCGCGCTGCACGCGCGCCGGATCGTCGACGATGAACTCGGCGCCCCGCGGCGTCGTGACGCGATACCAGAACCGCGTGCCGCCCGGCATCCAATGGGGGGCGATGTAGTCGCCGTACACCAGACGCAACTCGTTCCAGGTGAGCGACTGCTCGGCGCGATGGTAGTCCACCTGCGCGTGCGCGGCAGCCAGCGGCGCCAACGCGGCGGCAAGCGACACCACGACCAACGGCTTCACGCGCACAAACGCATTGGGGGCAAAGCCGGTGAACACGGTCGAGATTCTCCAAGGCGGGGATTGGATAAACTATTCTTTTCCAATCCGGGCCAACCGGCAAGGGGCCCCCGCGCCTACCTCCCCCCCTTTAACGCGAAGAAATGCGCCGTTACACTGTGGGAAAACGTTAAGACAAAGAATTCACAAAGATGCCGGCCCCTCGGCGGCCCCCAGTCCTGGCTGCCGGCCTCGCCGCGATCCGCCCGTTCGGCTGGCGACCACGCGCGCGCCGTGATAGCATCACCCCCTCGCCATGCGCCATCCTCTCCTCGCAGCCGCCGGCCTGATCTTCGCGGCCGGCTCGGCGGCCGCCCAACATCCCGCCCCCGCCGCCCGGCCCCTCTACCGGGACCCCCGGGCGCCGATCAGCGCGCGCGTCCACGACCTCATGGGCCGGATGACCCTCGAGGACAAGTTCTGGCAGCTGTTCATGATCCCGGGCGATCGCGACAACCCGGCGGATGACTACTCGCACGGCATCTTCGGCCTCCAGATCTCCGAATCGCCCCACGGCGATAGCGTGCCGCTCGCCGACGCCGCCCGCCGGCACGCCGAGCGCATCAACGCCATCCAGCGGTTCTTCACCGACAGTACGAAACTCGGCATCCCGATCATCCCGTTCGACGAGGCGGTGCACGGGCTCGTGCGCGAGGGGGCCACCGTCTTCCCACAGGCCATCGCCCTCGCGGCCACCTTCGACACCACGCTCATGGACAGCGTGGCCACCGCCATCGCCCACGAGACGCGCAGCCGCGGCGTGCGGCAGGTGCTGTCGCCCGTGCTCAACATCGCCAGCGACGTGCGCTGGGGACGCGTGGAGGAGACCTACGGCGAGGACCCGTATCTCGCCTCCGTCATGGGGCGCCACTTCATCGCGCCGTTCGAGCAGTTGGGCGTGGTCACCACCCCCAAGCACTTCATCGCCAACGTCGGTGAAGGCGGACGCGACAGCTATCCCATCGACTGGGACGAGCGCACGCTCGCCGAGTACTTCTTCCCGCCGTTCAAGGCCGCCATCCAGCAGGCCCACGCGCGTTCGGTGATGAGCGCCTACAACTCGGTGGACGGCCGGCCGGCCACGCAGAACCGCGCCCTGCTCACCGACAAGCTCGTCCGCGATTGGGGATTCACCGGCTTCGTGATCTCCGATGCCGCCGCCACGGGGGGAGCGACGGTGCTGCACCACACTGAGGCGAGCACGGCCACCGCCACCCGCGACGCCTTCGATGCCGGGCTCGACGTGGTATTCCAATCGTCATATCCCCAATACCGTCCATATCTGGCCGCGTTCGCGCGCGGCCTCGTGCCCGGCCCGGTGATCGATTCCGCCGTGGCGCGCGTGCTCCGCGTCAAGTTCGCGCTCGGTCTGTTCGACCACCCGTTCGTGGACCCCGACAGCGCCGCCTATTGGAACGGCAGTCCGGCCCACGTCGCGCTGGCGCGCCAGGCGGCCCGCGAGTCGATCGTTCTATTGAAGAACGATCATGGGGTGCTCCCGCTGGCGCCGTCCGTGCGGTCGGTGGCGGTGATCGGCGTGGACGCCGCCGAGGCGCGGCTGGGCGACTACAGCGGGCCCGGCCTGCGCAGCGTGTCCATCCTCGACGGCATTCGGCAGCGGCTGGGCGCGCCCTCCGCCGTGCGCTACGCCCCGGGGCCGGGCCGCGCCGCCGTGGAGCACGTGGCGGTGCCGGCGGCGGACCTCTCGTCGGTGGACAGCGGCCGCGCGGTGCCCGGGCTCCACGGCGAGTACTTCGCCAACAACCGGCTGGCCGGCCCGCCGGTGTTCGTGCGCACCGATCCGCAGGTGGACTTTCGCTGGACGCTCAACTCGCCGGGACCGGGCCTCCCCTTCGACTGGTACTCCGCGCGCTGGACGGGCACGCTCACCGTCCCCGCGTCGGGCCTGCACCGCATCGGCGTCGAGGGCAACGACGGCTACCGGCTGTACCTCGACGGCCGGCTGGTGATCGACGACTGGACCAAGCGGTCGTACGGCACGCGGATGGCCGACGTCACGCTCGCGCCGGGCAGCGCGCACGCCATTCGCCTGGAGTATTTCGAGAGCACCGGCAACGCGCGGCTCAAATTGGTGTGGGACGCCGGGGTGGCCGACGACTGGCGCGCCCGGATCGACAGCGCCGTGGCCGCCGCCCGCGCCAGCGACGTCGCCATCGTGGTGGCCGGCATCGACGAGGGCGAGTTCGCCGACCGCGCGCTGCTGGGACTGCCGGGCCATCAGGAGGCGCTGATCGACGCCGTGGCGGCCACGGGCAAGCCGACGATCGTCGTGCTCATCGGCGGCAGCGCGATCACGATGTCGTCATGGCTCGATCGCGTGGACGGCGTGCTCGACGCCTGGTATCCGGGCGAGCAGGGCGGCCCCGCGGTGGCCGACGTGCTGTTCGGCGACGCCGACCCGGCGGGCCGGCTGCCGATCACCTTCCCGATGGCCGAGGGCCAACTCCCCCTGGTGTACGACCACAAGCCCACCGGCCGCGGCGACGATTACGTGGATCTCACGGGGCAGCCGCTGTTCCCGTTCGGCTTCGGCCTGAGCTACACGACATTCGAGTATTCCGATCTCGCGATCACGCCCGCCGCGATCGCCCGGGATGGAACGGCGACCGTGCGTTGCACGGTCCGGAACACGGGCTCACGGGCGGGCGAGGAGGTGGTGCAGCTCTACCTCCACGACATCCTCGCCTCGGTGGCGCGGCCGGTGATGCAGCTCGAGGGATTCCAGCGCGTCCATCTCGACCCCGGCCAGGCGCGCACCGTGACGTTCCCCCTGTCGTCGGCCGAGCTGCACATGCTCGACGGCAACCTGCACTGGGTGGTGGAGCCCGGTCAGATCCGCGTGATGGTGGGCGCCAGCTCCAAGGACATCCGCCTGCGGGGCACGCTCACGGTTCGCTGACGGCGAGCGATTCCAACTGCTCGCTGGCCGCGCTCCACCGTTCCAGCGCCGCGTCCAACTCGCGCCGGCGCGCTTCGAGTTCGGCGCCCAGGCGCTTGGCCTCGCCCACGCCGTCGGGCCGCGTGTACAGCGCGGGATCGTCCAGGGCCGAGGTGAGCGCCGCCACGGCGGACTCGAGCCGGGCCACCACCGCTTCCGCGCCCTGCATCTCGCGCTCGGCGGCCCGCAGCGCCGAGCGGGGGGTGGCGCGCGCGCGGACTTCCTGATCGCGCCGGGCGGTGGACGCCACGCGCTTGCGCTCGTGGACGCGGCGCAGCGCCTCCTCCTCGGAGGCCCGCACCGACGCCGCGTGCGCGCGTTCGGCGCTCACCACTTCCCAGTCGGCGAATCCGTCGTTGAACTCCGTGATGTGCCGGTCGTGCAGCACCCACACCTTGGTCGTGAGCGCGCGGAGCAGCTCGCGGTCGTGGCTCACCAGGATCACGGTGCCGTCGTAGGCATCGATGGCGTCTTCGAGCGCCTCGATGGACTCCACGTCGAGGTGGTTGGTGGGCTCGTCGAGCACCAGCAGGTTGGCGCGCGACAGCATCAGCATGGCCAGCGCCACGCGCGCCCGCTCGCCGCCGGACAGGGTCTCCACCCGCCGCTGAACCTCGTCGCCTGAGAAGCCGAACCGACCCAGATGCCCCTGGATGAACCGGCGTTCCCACATCGGCCGCAGCTGCTCGATCGCGCCGTAGATCGTTTCGTCGAGCGGCACCTGCGACAGGTCCTGGCGGTAGTAGCCGGCGTCGATCGACGCGCCCAACCGCAGTTCGCCGCCGGCCAGCGGGTGCTCGCCGAACAGCGCCCGGATCAGCGTGGATTTGCCGGCGCCATTGGGCCCCACGAGGCCGAGCACGTCGCCGCGCATCAGCGTGCCGTTGAAGTGGTCCACGAGCACGCGGTCGCCCACCTTCACCGTCGCGTTCGTCGCCGCCACCACGCGGTCGCCGCCGCGCTGGTAGACGTCGAACCGCAGGGCCATCGCGTCGTCGCCCCCGATGGGCGCGCTGAGTCGTGGCATCCGCTCCAGACGCTTGCGACGCCCCTTGGCCTGGCGGCTGTTCTGGCCGGCGAGGTTGCGCGCGATGTAGTCGCTCTCCTGCGCCACCACCCGCTGCTGCTGGTCGAACGCCCGTTGCTGCGTGAGCCGGCGCTCGGTGCGCTGCGCGACGAATGCCTGATACCCGCCCGTGTACGGCGTGGCGCCACCGCCCTCGAAGTGCAGGATGTGGTCCACGGTGCCGGCCAGGAACGCGCGGTCGTGGCTCACCAGCAAGACCGTCTTGTCGATCTCCTTGAGGTACTGCTCCAGCCACTGCGTGGTTTCGAGGTCCAGATGGTTGGTGGGTTCGTCGAGGAGCAGCACCTCGGCGGTGCTCATGAGCTGGCGGGCCAGCCCCAGGCGGCCGCGCTCGCCGCCGCTCAGCACGCCCACGGGCGTGGTGCGCGCCGCGGCCGGATCGAAGCCCAGTCCGTGGAGCACGGCGTCGATGCGCGAGGTGACCTCGTAGCCGCCCTCGTGCTCGAACCGTTCGAGGTCGCGGCCGTAGCGATCGAGCGCCGCCGGCGACGAATCGTGGGCGAGGGCCGCGGCCTGTTCCACCAGCGACTGCTCCAGGGTGAGCAGCGCCCGCAGCTCGCCGGCCGCGGCCTCCCACACCATGGTGGCGTCGCCGAAGTCGCGGTGCTGCTCCAGCAGCGAGACGCGCGTGCCCGGCTGCCGGGCGATCGATCCGCGCGTGGGCTGCATCTCGCCGGTGAGCAGCCGGAAGAGCGTGGTCTTGCCGGTGCCGTTGCGGCCCACGATGCCCCACCGATCCCGCGCGCCGACCGTGAACGTGACGTCGGAGAACAGCGTCGACGCGCCGAAATCGACGCCGACGCCGGAAAATGAGATGAGTGTCATCGCGGTGAGCGCGGCAGGACGGCGGCGGCCTACTCCTGCGCCGTGTCCGGCTCGCCGTCCACGGGCTCGGCGCCCGGTTCGTTGCGCTTCTCGTCGGCGAGCTCGCGCCGGAGGCGCTGCTTCTCTTCCTTCTTCTGCTTGCGCGCCATCTCCTTCATGCGCTTCTCGAATCCATAATTCGGTTTCTTGGCCATATGGATGCACCCGGGTGAGTCGTACCGGCCAGGGTAGACGATGGGGATGGAGGCTCGGAATCCGCGTCGTGCGGCATCCGAAAGATAAGGTGTTCGGCGCTCCCGGGCCCGTTCGGGGGCCGGCCCCGTCCGCGCTGCCGCCGTTCCCGTCCCGGCGCGGCCTGGCTCAGGGCGTCTCGAGCCGCCGCGCGCCGGTCCGGCAGAGGGTCCGCACCGGACACTCGCCGCAGCGCATCACGCGCGCCGTGCACACCAGGGCGCCGAGTTCCATCAGCGCCTGGTTGTGCACCCAGGTGGCTTTGCCCGTCCTCGGCAGCACGCGTTCGGCGATCGCCCACAACCTGGTGAGATCGCGCCCACGTTTGGGATCGAGCGTGGGCGCGAAGGCGCGCGTGAGCACGCGGGCCACGTTGGTGTCCACCGCGGCGGCGCGCCGCTCGTAGGCAAAACTCGCCACGGCGCCGGCCGTGTACGCGCCCACGCCGGGCAGCGCGCGCAGCTCGTGCGGGTGCTCGGGCAACACGCCGTCGGTGCCGTCCTTGGAGATGTGCTTGGCCAGTGCGTGCAGATTCCGCGCCCGCGCGTAGTAGCCCAGTCCGTCCCAGGCCTCGCGCACCCGTTTGGGGGTGGCGTTGGCCAGATGGTGCACGGTGGGGAAGCGGGACAGGAACCGCGGGTAGAACTCGAGCACGCGCGACACCTGCGTCTGCTGCAGCATCAGCTCCGACACCAGCACGTGATATGGATCGCGGGTGCGGCGCCACGGGAGGTCGCGGTGGTGGCGGCGGAACCAGGCCCGGAGCCGGCGCGAGAACTCCGCCGCCGTCGCCGCATCCACGCGCGGCGCCGGCGCGGCGCGGCCCCTCGGGCGGGCGGGGCGCGGAGCGGTGGCCTGGGATGGTCCGGCGGGACGCGGCCGGCGCGTCACCCTAGGACACTTTCCGGGTCTTCCGCTTGAGGAAGTCCATGAGGATGAACTGCCCCAACGTCATCGTCGTCGTGAAGTAGGCCTTGCCGCGGCTGATCTCCGACACGCGCTTCACGAACTCCACCAGCGCGCGATCGCGCGCCAGCATGAACGTGTTGATCATGATCCCGCTCTGCCGGCAGCGCGCCACTTCCTTGAGCGTCTCGGCGATCACCGTGAGGTCGAGCCCGAACGCGTTCTTGTAGATCTGCCCGTTGGGCATCGTGAGCGCGCTCGGCTTGCCGTCGGTGATCATGATGATCTGGCGCATGTCCTTCTTCTGCGCCATGAGCAGCCGGCGCGCCAGCTTGAGCCCCTCGGCGGTGTTCGTGTGATACGGGCCCACCTGCGCCGAGGCGAGGGCGCCGAGCGGGATCTCCTCGGCGGAGTCGTGGAAGAGCACGACCTTGAGCGTGTCGCCGGGAAATTGCGTGCGGATGAGATGCGTGAGCGCCAGCGCCACCTTCTTGGCCGGCGTGAACCGGTCCTCGCCGTACAGGATCATCGAGTGCGAGCAGTCGAGCATCAGCACGGTGGCGCACGACGAGCGGTACTCGGCCTGGCGCACCATCAGGTCGCCGTAGTCGAGATCGATCGGGACGTCGAGGGTGCCGTTGCGCACGAGCGCGTTCTTCAGCGTCTCGTTGACGTCGAGGTTCAGCACGTCGCCGAATTCGTACGGCTTGCTCCACCCGTCGGCTTCGATGCCCGTGGCCAGGTGCGGCGTCTCGTGGCTGCCGGCGCTGGACTTGCCGAGCGAACCGAGCAGGTTGCGCAGCGTCTTGTAGCCCAGGAAGTCGACGCCCTTCTCGGTGAGGTTGAACTGGACGTCGCGCGCCGCGGCCCGCGCGAGGCTGCCCGGTCCTTCCATGGGCTGATGGCCGCCCGGCATCTGCGGCGGGGCCTCGAGGTTGAGGAAGCCCTCGTCGATCAGGCGCTGCACGAGGTCGTCGAGGAGCTTGGCGAGCTTGGCCTGCCCCTCGTCGTCGCCCTCGCCGCGCAGCGCTTCGAGCATCTCGGGCGTGAACTGGCCGCTCTCGATGAGCGCGTCGATGATGGCCTGGCGCAGCGCGTCCAGCGAGCGGTCGTGCGCGTCGTTGAAATCGAAGTCGCCCTGCGCGGGCAGGTTGCCCCCGGCAAAGCCGGATTGCAGCAGGAAGTCCGCGAGCTTGTCCAGCAGCGACTGCAGGTCCACCTGGTCGGCGGCCTGCGGGCTGAACTTGGTGTACGTGTGAAAGCGCATCCGGCCCCCCTCCGTTCCGAAGAATACCCCGGGCCGGCGGTGTGTGCCAATCGCGCCCGGGATCGCGCTCGGGCGCGACGGGCCGGCGCAGAATCTCTGGTATATTGTTCGGATGCCGACGGCGAATCCATTCCGCACCCTCGTCAGACACCGCAACTTCCGGCTGTTCTGGTTCGGGCAGACGCTGTCGCTGATCGGCACGTGGATGCAGACGATGGCGATGGGCTGGCTCGCCCTCCAACTCACCAATAGCCCGTTCCTCGTCGGCCTCGTCGCCTCCGCCATCTCGTGGCCCGTGGTCGGGTTCTCGTTCTTCGCCGGGGTCCTCGTCGACCGGGGCGACAGGCTGCGCCTCGTGAAACTGGGCCAGGCCCTCCTGCTCGTGCAGGCGGCCGTCCTCTGGTGGATCGCCTGGTCGGGGAACGCCACCATCTGGTGGCTGGTCGTGCTCTCGTTCGCCAACGGCCTCATCAATACGCTGGAGATCCCGGCCCGTCAGTCGCTCATGGTCGAACTGGTCGGCCGCGAAGACCTCGGCGACGCGATCGCCCTCAACTCCAGCGGATTCAATCTGGCGCGCATCGTCGGGCCGGCCATCGGCGCCGTGGCCATCGCCCGGCTCGGCATGTCGTGGTGCTTCGGCCTCAACGCGCTGAGCTACGTGGCCGTCCTCATCGGGCTCTACATGATGCGCGTTCCCGAATGGCAGCCGACGGCGATCGCCCGTTCGTCGTGGGCCAGCGCCCTCGACGGCGTGCGCTACGTGCGCGACACCAAGGTCGTGGCCGCGATGATGAAGGTGGTGCTCGTGTACTCGGTGCTCGGCATCCCGTTCCTGACCCTGATGCCGGTCGTGGCGCGCGACCGCCTGCACATGGGCGCCGGCGGCTACGGCCTGCTGCTCGCGTGCGTGGGGGTGGGTGGGCTGGGCGGCGCGCTCTGGCTGGCCGCCGTCGGCGGCCAGCGGCCCCGCGGCCGGCTCTGGGAGCAGTCCACGCGCGCCTTCGCGCTCCTCCTGATCGTCTTCGGGCTCGTCCCCAACGCCATCCTCGCCTATTCGTCGCTGCTCGTCGTGGGCTTCGCAATGATCGTGAGCGGGGCGCTCGCCAACTCCATCCTGCAGACCATCGTGCCCGACGAGATGCGCGGCCGCCTCATGGCCGCCTACTCGTTCGTGGCGGTCGGCCTGTCGCAAGCGGTGGGCTCCCTCATCGGCGGGACCGTCGCCGAACACTTCGGCGACCAATGGGCCATCGCCGGCACCGCCGCGATCATCCTCGCGTATACTATGTGGGCGTTCCGGAAGAGTCCCGAACTGCGAGACCCGGAAGCCGACGTGAACGTTCACCCCATGGCCGCGGCGCGCGGGTAGTGGCCCGCCGTTCACCGATCCATGTATTCCACCTGCCTGTTCTGCAACTCCAGCCTCGGCGCCAACGAGGTGATCGAGCACTTCCCGATCGGCCGCCGCCTGGCGTTCGATCCGGTGAAGGGCCGGTTGTGGGCGGTGTGCCGCAAGTGCGAGCGGTGGAACCTGAGTCCGCTCGAGGAGCGCTGGGAAGCGATCGAGGAGTGCGAGCGCCTGTTCCGCGACACCAAGCTCCGCGTCTCCACCGACAACGTCGGGCTGGCCCGCGTGAGCGAAGGGCTGGAACTCGTGCGCATCGGCCAACCGCAGCGCCCGGAGATGGCCGCCTGGCGCTATGGCGACCAGTTCGGCCGGCGGCGTCGGCGCTACTACACCTACGCCGGCCTCGGCGTCACCGCGATCGCGGGCGTCTACGTGGTGGGGCCGGCGCTCGGGCTCTACGCCATCGGCGGCATGGGGTTTCTCGGCCAGACCCCACAACTGTTCGTGCAGGCGCACCGCCGTCTGTTCGGCCGCGTAAAGCTGCCCGTCCCGTGGATGGACAAGGCGATCGTGCTCCAGCCCGACCAGGTGGCCAAGGTCAATCTCGTGCCCGACGACAACGACCTCGGCTGGGCGCTCAGCGTACCCATCTCGTACAAGAAGATCGGCCTGCCCGACGCGCCCCGCCGCCTGGGCGACCCGCCGCTGCCGCGGGTAGTGTTCGATACCCCGCGCAAGTCGCGCGCCCTGTTCACCGGCGACGAGGCCATCCGCGTGGCCGGCAAGATCCTGCCCAAGATCAACGTCAGGGGCGCCGGCAAGGACGACGTGCAGCGCGCCGTGCGACTGATCGAGAACGACGCCGACCCGCGCCGGTTCTTCGCCGCGCAGACCCATCGCACCATCGCCGGCTCCGCCACGCTGGCCGCCAAGGGCCGCATGCTCAAGGACATCCCCAAACCCATCCGCCTGGCGCTCGAGATGACCGCGCACGAGGACGCGGAGCGGCGCGCCCTCGAAGGCGAGCTGGCAATGCTCGAAGCGGCGTGGAAGGAGGCCGAGGAGATTGCCGGCATCTCCGACAATCTGCTCCTGCCGGCCGAGGTGGAGGGCTGGCTGGCCCGGCTCAAGCGGAAGCTCTGAGCCGCGGGCGATCTACCCGAACCGCTCGCGCGCCAACTCCAGCACGATCTGCGCCGCGCCCTCGATGCCCAGCGTCGCCGTGTTCACGCACAGATCGTAGTTCTCGACGGCCCGCCAGTCGCGGTGCCAGTGCTGGTTCACGTAGCGTTCGCGCTGGCGGTTCATCTGGTCCACGATCCGCAGGGCTTCGTCCTGCGACACGCCGCGTTCGGTGCTCACGGACGCCGCCAGCGCCGGGCGCGGCGCATAACAGAATACGTGCAGCGCGTCGGGCCGGTTGGCGAGCACGCACTGTGCGCCGCGCCCCACGAGCACGGCGGGGCCGGCCTGCACCGCTTCCTCGATCACCACCCGGGTCACGGCGACGATGCGTTCCTCGGTCGGCGGGAGCGACGAGTCGGCCACGGGCAGCATCTCGGGGGCGCTCAGCGTGAGCGCGGCCGCGATGCGCTCGACCAGCGACGGCACGCGCTCCTCGTGCGCCGATACCTCGGCGCGCGAGACGCCCAACCGCTCCGCCACCGCGTCCACGACGCGGTTGTCCAGCAGATCCCAGCCCAGCGACTCGGCCACGCGCTCCGCCACCAGCGAACCGCCCGAGCCGAACATGCGCGAGATCGTCACGATGGCCATCGCGTCACCCGCGCCGGAGCCGGCGGATCCGCACTTCCTCCACCACCCCGAATCCGAGCGACGCCCACGCGGCGGCGCCGGCCGTCTCGCCGGGCACGTTGTGCAGCCGCATCTCGTCCAGCCCGCGGGCCGCGCACCAGCGGTCCGCCTCGTCGAGCAGCGCGCGCAGCACGCCGCGGCGGCGCAGCGCCGGCACCACGTAGGCCGACGAGACGTACGCGAAATGCTCGGGCAACAGCAGCGGCGAGGCGTGCGATTCGGTGCACCGCAGCAGGCCCACCACGCCGCCGCCGAGCACCGCCAGCAGGAACACGTCGTGCGCCGACGCGATCTGTTCCGCGCACATCGCGGGGGCGCGGTCCTCGGCGTCGGGATGCAGCCGCCCGTACACCGGATGCCCGGCGAACTCCCGCAGCAGTGCCAGGCGCAGCGCGACCACCGCATCCACGTCGCCCGCCGTGGCTTCGCGCACGACGAGCCCGGCCACCCGGGCCGGCGCCATCGCGCGTGCCGCGTCCGTGGCGTGCATCACCGGCGCGCTACCCGAGCCCGCCGCCGAAGTAATCCTGATTGGGACGCCGGCGCGGCTCGGCCACGGCGCGCGTGTACCGGCCGCCGTCGCTGCGCGAGATGCGCCGGCGCGCGACCAGCGCTTCGAGCACCAGCTCGCACCCCGCCACGGCTTGCGGCGCATCGTCCTCCCGCGCCAGACCCGTGTTGTGCACGATGCGGAGCAGGTCGGGCACGACGTCGAACCCCTGCAGGACCACGTCGGCCTTGGCGTCGTCGGCCACCTGGAGCGCGCCGCCCTCGTCGAACCACATCACGATCTCGTCCACGTTCACGCCCCCAGCCCGCTCCTCGAAGGTCTCGTCGGCCGCCTTGCGAATCAACTCGCGGGCGATCGTCGCGCCGCCCACCAGCTCCCCCTCGTACTCCAGTTCGAGCTTGCCCGTGATCGCGGGGAGCGCCGCGTAGAGATCCGACACCCGCGGCACGATCTCCGCGTCGCCCGTGGCCACGGCGCGCCGCTCGGCGTTCGACACCACGTTCTCGGTCACGCTGATCGGCATCCGCTGCGACACGCCCGAGCGCTTGTCCACGCGCCGGTCGACGCGCGCCGCGAACGCCACCCGCTCCACCAACTCGGCGATGAAGTCGGGAATGCGCACCGGCCGATGCCCGCGCGCCGTCCACGCTTCCTGCTGCGTGATCGCCATGCCCAGCTCCACCGTCTCCGGGTAGTGCGTCATGATCTCGCTGCCGATGCGGTCCTTGAGCGGCGTGATGATCTTGCCGCGCGCCGTGTAGTCTTCGGGGTTCGCCGTGAAGCACAGCTGCACGTCCAGCGACAGGCGCACCGGATACCCCTTGATCTGCACGTCGCCTTCCTGCATCACGTTGAACAACCCCACCTGCACCTTGCCGGCCAGGTCGGGCAGTTCGTTGAGCGCGAAGATGCCGCGGTTGGCGCGCGGCAGCATGCCGTAGTGGATGGTGAGTTCGTCCGACAGCACGTGCCCGCCGCGCGCCGCCTTGATCGGATCGAGATCGCCGATCAGGTCGGCGATCGTCACGTCGGGCGTGGCCAGCTTCTCCACGTACCGGTGCTCGCGTCCCACCCAGGCGATCGGCGTGTCGTCGCCCGCTTCGGTGATCAGCGTACGGCCGAACTTGGAGATCGGCGCGAACGGATTGTCGTTCACCTCGCTCCCGGCCACGATCGGCATCGCGTCGTCGAGCAGCGTCGTGAGCGCTCGCAGGATGCGCGACTTGGCCTGCCCGCGCAGCCCGAGCAGGATGAAGTTGTGCCGCGACAGGATCGCGTTCACGATCTGCGGCATCACGGTGTCCTCGTAGCCGAGCACTCCGTCGAACAACGGCCCGTCGGTGCACAGGCGCGCCAGCAGGTTCTGGCGCATCTCGTCCTTCACGGAACGCATGGCCCGCTCGGGGACGCCGAACGGTGAGCGCTTGAGAGCGCCGAGGGTTTCTGGAAAGTGCGTCACGGGCTGCTCCGAGGTGATACGCGGAATCAGCTAAGCCATGCCGCGAGGCGCAAGGGGCCGCTCAGTCGGCGAGCGAAATCTCTACGCGATTGTCGTAGAACACGGGTCCATGGCCCATGTCCGTCTCGCGCTGCGACGTGGTCTGATTGGCGTTGGCGCCGTCGGACGCCAGCTTGCCCCACCAGATCGACGGCGCCCACACCACGCCCTCGCGGATCGTGTCCTCCACGCGGGCCAGCGCCGTGAACGCGCCGCGGTCGTTGTGGATGGCCACGCGCATGCCGGGCGCGATGCCGCGGCGCTCGGCGTCCCGCGGGTGGAGCACGCACTCGGGCTCCCGCGCCGCGCGGCGCAGGGCGTCCACGTTCACGAACGTGGAATTGAGAAATTGGTGCGCCGGCGACGAGATGAGGACGAGCGGAAATCGCGCCGCCAGTTCGGGGGCGAGCTCCGGCCCTTCGTACGGCGGCGTGTACGCCGGCAGCGGATCGAGTCCCATCTCCAGCATCCGCGCCGAGTACAGCTCGCACTTGCCGCTCGGCGTGGGGAACCCGCCGTCGGCGAACGGGAGGTACGGCGTCGGCACGTCGAGCCGCATCCAGCCGCGTTCCAGCAACGCCTGGAACGTCACGCCGCGCAGCGCCTCGCTCCGCGTGTCCAGGGCCTGCCGGATGAGCGTCAGATCGTCGTCGCCGAACGCCTCGTGCGCCAGGCCCATGCGCGCCGCGAGCAGACGGAAGATCTCGGTGTTCGGCTTGCACGCCCCGAGCGGCGCGATCGACGGCCGGTTGAGCGTCACGTAATGGTGGCCGTACGCCAGATGCACGTCCCAGTGCTCCAGTTGCGTCGTGGCGGGGAGCACGTAGTCGGCCCAGTCGGCGGTGTCGGTCTGGAAGTGCTCCAGCACCACCGTGAACAGATCGTCGCGCGCCAGCCCCCGGAGCACGGCGTTGCGGTCGGGCGCCACCGCCGCCGGATTGGAGTTGTACACCACCAGCGCCTTCACCGGCGGCCCGCCCACCCCCGCGTCGGGCTGCGCGAGCGCCTCGCCCAGGCGGATCATGTTGATGGTGCGCACCGGCGGCGAGAGATCGGGACGCTCCAACGCCTGCGTGTTGAACCGGAAGTTGGCGCTCGTCGAGAGCTGCACGCCTCCGCCGGGCCGGCGCCAGTGCCCGGCCACGGCGGGCAGACAGGCGATGGTGCGCACCGCCATCCCGCCGCCGGCGTGCCGCTGCAACCCGTAGTTCACGCGAATGAACGCGGCCCGGGCCCGGCCGAACTCCTCGCCCAATCGCGCCACCACGTCGGCGTCGATTCCCGTGATCGCCGCCACGCGGTCCGGCGGATACTCCCCGGCGCGCTCGCGCAGCGCCGCCTCGCCCAGCGCGTGGCGCGCCAGGTAGTCGCGATCCTCGAGCCCGCTCGCGAACATCACGTGCATCATCCCCAACGCCAGCGCCGCGTCGGCGCCGGGGCGGATGCCGATCCATTCGTCGCACTGCGCCGCCGTGCGCGTGCAGATGGGGTCGATCGCGATCACGCGCGCCCCCCGTTCCCGCGCCCGCAGCACGAACGGCCAGAGATGCGGATTCGACGTCAGCGTGTTGGTGCCCCACAGCAGCACGAGATCGCTGTCCGGGAGGCCCTCGGCGTCGGCCCCGACGTTGGCGCCCACCGTCATCCGCATGCCCATCGTGCCGGCCATGGAGCAGATCGTGCGGTCGAGCTTCGACGCGCCGAGATGGTGGAAGAAGCGGCGGTCCATCGACGCGCCCTGCACCAGGCCCATCGTCCCCGCGTATGAGTAGGGCAGGATCGCCTGCGGCCCGTCGCTCGACTGCGCCACGGCGGTCAGGCGCGCCGCGATGTCGCGCAACGCGTCGTCCCACGACACCGGTTCGAACTGTCCCCGCCCCTTGGGGCCCACCCGCCGCAGCGGCTGCAGCAGGCGATCGCGGTGATACGTGCGCTCGATGTAGCGATTCACCTTGGCGCAGAGGAAGCCGTTCGTGAACGGATGCGCGGGGTCGCCCACGACGCGCGTCGCGCGTCCGTTCTCGACCGTGACCAGCATCGCGCACGTATCAGGGCAGTCGTGTGGACAGGCGGCCCGCACCACACCGGATTGCACGATTTCGGTGGTGGGGCGCGGGTGGGAAGACGGCGGCATCTGGTCTCGTCGCGGGCGTGGGTTCCTAACCTAGGCGCGCTGGTTGGCGGCGCAACGCCGGTCGCGGCGCACATTCCCGCCGCTGGTTAAGGTTTCCTAGTGTAGGTAATCGATTTCAAACAAACGAGTTACCGTACCACGCCTCAAGACATTGCGCTCCCATGCAATTGGCGAGCACGCGCTCCGGCGCATCGTCGGGTGGTGGAGGAAGCTGTTGCGCCACACGCACTTGGCGCAGATTGTGACTCTTGACACCTACGCCCGGGTCGGTAAGTTACGTGCCGCAGATGCTCGGGCACCTTCCGTTGTGTGCAGCGGTGCTACGCGGCTCTCAGCCACCCCCGATTTTCCCAGGAGATTTCCATGAAGCGCTTGGCCCTCGTTGCCGCTGTATTCGCGGTTGCCGCATGCTCGTCGCAGTCCAAACCCGCCGCTGACACGGCTGCCGCGGCGCCCGCCGCTGCTCCGGCGGCTGCGCCCGCCGATTCGTCGGCGATGAACATGGACTCGACCAAGAAGGACACGACGGTGAAGAAGGACTCGACGAAGACGACGACCACGACCACGACCACGTCGACGACGACGAAGAAGGCCGTTCCGGTCAAGAAGCCGTAACTGCAGGGTATTTCAAGACCGCCGAACGGGCGCGACCGCAAGGTCGCGCCCGTTTGCGTTACCGCGCATCCCGTGACCGCGCGCGCCACCAGGCGAAGGCGTCGCGCACGCCGTCGGCCGGGCGCACGGCGGGGGTCCACCCGAGTTCCCGCCGGGCGCGCTCCGACGTGAACGGATTGTCGCGGGTGAGAAAATCCACCGCCGTCGCGCCGCCCACCCGCAGCCGTCCCAGCGACAGGGCCCGCACGCCCGTCTTGGCGGCGCGCAGCGCGCCGTGCGCCATCCCGAGCGGAATCGGGACGAAGTGCGCCGTGCGCCCGAGGCCGCGCGCGCCGTACGCGAAGAACTCGCGCACCGTCACGTCATAGTCGTTGGCCAGATTGTAGGCCCGCCCGCCGGCCACGTCGCTCGTGGCCGCGCGCACCGCGCCGTCGGCCACGTTCGCCGCGTGCACCACGGCGAGTGTGCTCCGCCCGCCGGCGATCAACGGCACGACACCGAACCGCAGCAGCGGCGCGAGCCGCGGCACGAACTGCCGGTCGCGTCGTCCGTACACCACGTCGGGGCGAATCGCCGTGGCCCAGATGCGCCCCTCGCGGTGCGCCGCCATCACCAACTCCTCGGACTCCCGCTTGGAGCGCGCGTAGTACGCGCGCTCGTGCAGCGGCAGCAGGGGTAGATCCTCGCTCGTCTTCGTGCCCTGCCGCTCGCCCAGGTACCGCGTTTCCGATCCGTACACGGCCACGCTGCTCACCTGCATCAGGCGCGCGCCCGCCGAGGCCGCCGCCGAGATCGCGTTGCGGGTGCCGTCCACATTCACCGTGCGATACGCTTCCCAGCCGCGGGTCATGATCTCGGCCGCGGCGTGGAAGATCACGTCGCACCCCACGGCCGCGGCGGCGAACGACGGTTGGTCGAGCACGTCGCCGCGGCGGAGCTCCACGCCGAGCGCGGCCAGCTCCTGCGCCCGCGACGGGTCGCGCACCAGGGCGCGCACCGTCCACCCGTCGGCCTGCAGGCGCTCGACGATGTGCCAGCCCACCATCCCGGTGGCGCCGGTGACGAGCGCGCGCATTATTCGCCGGCGAAAGGGAGGGCGCACACGTCCACGCGCCCTTCGCCGCCGTCCCACCGGGCGGTGAGCGTCGTGCCCGGTTCGATCTCGCGCCGCACCATGCCCAGCGCGATCGCGCCCAGGCGCGGCGACGTGACCGACGTTCGCACGTCGCCCACCTCCTTGCCCGCGTCGTCCACTAGCACGGCGCCGCTCGGCGCCCCCCCCGCGCCGGGCGCGCGCAGCCCGCGCAGATGCCGGTTCACGTGGCCCTTGAAGTGCACCCGGGCCACGATCTCCTGTCCCACGTAGCAACCCTTGGTGTAGCTGATCGCGTGCAGCTCGTCGAGGTTCGCTTCCTGGACCAGCGTCGTGTCGTCCATGTCGAGCCCCCACTCGGGGCGCCCGGCCTCGACGCGCGCGATCTCCCACGCCGCCAGGCCGCACGCCGTCGCGCCGGCCTTGGTGGCGCGTTGCCAGAGCGCCGCGAACGCCGGCGTGGGCGCGAACAGTTCGTACCCGTCCGCGGCGAGCTCCGGGGTGCGCGCCACCAGCACCGGCACGCCGTCCACCATCGCGCGAACGTGCGCGTACGGCGGGAGCAGGGCGAGCGCGCTGCTGTTCACGCCCGTCATCGCCTCCACCACGTGGCGCGCCGTGGGCCCGTACACGCCGATCGT
Organism: Gemmatimonadaceae bacterium; assembly: GCA_035533755.1. NCBI lineage: Bacteria > Pseudomonadati > Gemmatimonadota > Gemmatimonadia > Gemmatimonadales > Gemmatimonadaceae > Gemmatimonadaceae bacterium. The sequence goes on along the minus strand of DATLTC010000060.1, from coordinate 66,660 downwards.
GCGCAGGCCGGCGGTCTCGTCGGCATGCGGCGCGAGCCGCGGATTCACGTACTTCCGGATCATCTCGCGCCATCCCTCGCCCGCCCGCGGCCCCGTGTCGGTGAGCACGCTCCCCTCGTCCACGAAGATCCGCACGTCGGCGATGATCTTTCCCTTGGGCGACAGCGCTGCCGCGTACTGCCCCTGTCCGGGCTGCAGCGCCTGCGTGTCGTTGGTCACGAGACCGGCGATCATCTCGGCGGCCTTGGCGCCGCTCACGCGCAGCCGCACGCGATGGCTGCGGTCCACGACCACGGCGCGCTGCCGCAGCGCGCCGTATTCGGCGGCCGCGTTCGTGTAGGCCATCACCACGTTCGCGCCGGCGATCGTGGCGTATGACGGCGCGGCGGGCGTGATCGTTCCGGCCACGAGTTCGCTCACGAGGCCGCCTCGTGCGCCCACCGTTCGAGTTCGGAGAGCACGTCGTGGCCGGCGTCGGCCAGCGACGGCACGAGTCCGTCCGCCTCCACGGCCTGATGGGCCGGCACGTCGCCCACCGCGAGGCAACGCACGCCCGCGGCCCGCGCCGCGAGGATGCCGGGCAGCGCGTCCTCGAGGGCCAGCACGCGGTCGCGCGCCAGCGGGCGGCGACTCTGGAGACGCGCCAGCGCGCGCGCGTAGCTCTCCGGCGCCGGCTTGTTGTCCAGCACGTCGTCGGCGCACACGATCACCTCGAACGCGTCGTGCAACCCCGACAGCCCGAGCACGAAGTCCACCGTGGACCGGCTGGCGCGCGTCACCAGCGCCAGGCGCGACCGTGCCTGGGCGATCGTGATCATCACCCGCGCGCCTTCGCGCAGCGTGATCCCGCGGCTCGCGCGCTCGGTGAAATACCGCTCGGCGCGCAGGCTGATCAGGTCGAGCGCGGTGGGGTCGCGCGTGAGCCCCATCAGTTTCACGGCCACCGCCGCCGCGGTGCGAGAGGGAACGCCGAGCACCACGTCGGATGCGCCGGGGGGCAGCGCCACCACCCCTTCGTCGGCCAGCGCGCGGGAGAGAGCGTCGAAACGAGCGGCGCGCGTTTCGACCACAACCCCCTCCAATTCAAGAAGCAGGGCGTCGAGCATGACTCGTAAGTAACACCCGCGCGCCGCCGACCGCCACGTCGGCCGCGTACGCCGCGTCGAGCAGGTCCACGGGGTGAATGGCCCGCGCCGACATCCCGGCGCGCTTCATCCCGGCGCCGATCTGCATCAGGCATCCGGGATTTCCGGTGGCCACGTAGGCCGCCCCCGTATCCGAGATGTTGCGCAGCTTGGGGGCGAGCACGGCCGCCGAGATCGCCGGCTCGAGGAGACCGTACATGCCGGCGCCGCCGCAGCACTGGTCGGCGTCGGCCAGCGGCACCACGTCCAATCCGCCCACCGCAGCCAACACGCGGCGCGGCGGATCGCTCACCCGCTGCGCGTGCAGCAGATGACAGGGCGCGTCGTAGGTCACGCGCCGCGCCGCGCCCCGGGCCGTCGTGGGCCCCGCCTCGGCCAGCAGCTCGCTCACGTCGCGCACGCGCGCGGCCATCGCCGCCGCCCGAGCCGCCCATTCCGGATCGTCGGCCAGCAGATGGCCGTACGACTTGCACATCGCGCCGCATCCGGCCGAGTTGACGGCCACGAGGTCGGTCCCCGCGCGCTCGAAGGCGGTGATGTTGGCGCGGGCCAGCGCGCGCGCGCCGGCCAGATCGCCGGCGTGGGCGTGCAGCGCGCCGCAACACTGCTGGCCCGGCGCCGGCACCACGCCGAAACCGTTCACCGCGAGCACGCGCGCCGTGGCGCGATTGGTCCCGGCAAACAGCCCCTCCATCACGCATCCGTCGAGCAACGCCACCGTGCCGCGGGCGTCGCTGGCCGGAACGGGATACGCCGGGGCGGCCACCGGACGGCGGGTGGCGTCGAGCATCGCGAACGCGAACCCCGCGCGCCCCGGAAGCCGCGACAGGAGGCTCGCCAGGCGCGTGGCCCGCAGCGCGCGCGCCATGCCCATCGCCGCGCGCAACGGCGCGCGGCGCGCGAACACCGCCAGCATCGCCCGCGCCGCGAGTGGCAGCGGCCGTTGCTCGACGAGCGTGGCGCGCGTGGCCTCGAGCAGGTCGCCATAGGGGACGCCCGACGGACACGCCGTCTCGCAGGCGCGGCAGCCCAGGCAGCGGTCGATATGCGACCGCACGTCCGGGTCCTGCGGCATCAGCGTACCCTCGAGCAGGCCGCGCATGAGCACCACGCGCCCGCGCGGGCTGTCGTTCTCGTCCTCCAGCGCCAGATACGTGGGACAGCTCTGCAGGCAGAAGCCGCAGTGCACGCACGCGTCGATCCCCGCGCGCGCGCCGGCCAGTGGTGTGCCGGGAAGCGCGCAGGCGGGGGGCGACCCGGTGGCGCCGCTCATGCCACGTCTCCCATGATGCCCGGATTGAGGATGCGCCGTGGGTCGAACGCGGCGCGGATGCCGCGCGACAGGTGATCCGCTGCCGCCGGCCGAAGCGCCGACCACGCGGGGCCCGGCAACACCTCGCCGATGCGCATGCCGTCGAATGGCGCGGCCAGCGCCTGGCGCACGCGACGCACGGCCTCCGGGTCGGTGAGCGTTGCCGGCGCCACGCAGCGCACCACGCCGCGCAGCGGGCTCCCGTGCATCCACGCGCCGTCGAGTGGGGCCACCGCCTGTCGCGCCGCCCCCCACGTGGCCGCGAACCGCGACGGCCGCTGCGACATCCGCCACACGGCGCAGTCGGGCGACTCGGCGCCGCGCAGCGCGGACCACACCGCGTCGTCCGCCGGCCGGAAGGCGCCGGCGCCGAGGCGCGCCAGCCCGTCGCGCTGGGCGCGCAGCGAGTCCGCGTTGCCAGCAATGCGCACCATGAGCGCCGGTGCTCCCGGCAGCCCGAGCCGAGCCGCCAACGCGCCGCTCACCAGTTCGCACGCGAATGGCACGGTGGTGAGCGCGCGCAATCCGGTGGCGAGCGCATCGAGCGCCGCCGGGTCGTCGGCGGCGCCCAGCGCGAGCGTCTCGTGCGTTTCGGGCAGGGCGCGCAGCCGCACCGTGACCTCGGTAATCACGCCCAGCGTTCCCCACGCGCCCGCCGTCAGGCGCACGAGGTCGAAGCCCGCCACGTTCTTCACCACGCGCCCGCCGCCGCGCACGATGTCGCCCGCGCCGGTGACGAACTCGACGCCGAGCAGCAGATCGCGCGGCGTGCCGAACGCCGTGGCGTGCGGCCCCGCCGACGCCGTGGCCACGGTGGCGCCGATGCTTCCCGCGTCGCCGCCATAGGGATCGAGCGCCAGCCACTGGCCGTGGGCGCGCGTGGCCCGCGCGATGTCGGCGAGCGGCGTGCCCGCGCGGGCCGTGAGCGTGAGGTCGCCCGGCACGTAGTCCACGATCCCGGCGCACTCGGCAACCGAGAGCAGGGCGTCGGCCATCACCGGCCGATTGGCGGCGGACCAGGTGCCGCGCCCGGTCACGCGCAGCCGCGTGCCCGCGGCGGCGGCTTCGCGCACGCGCGCGGCAATGTCGCGCGTGGCCGCGGTCACCGTCCGCCTCGCGCGTTCGGCGCCGCGTGCCATTCACGGCAACTGTGCACGGGCACCACCTTGCCCGGATTCAGGCGCCGCGCCGGATCCCACACGTCGCGCAGATCGCACATCGCGCGCAGCGACTCGGCGGAGAAGATCGCGTCCATGTAGGGCAGCTTGTCGAGGCCCACGCCGTGTTCGCCGGTGATCGTGCCGCCAGCCGCGATGCACGCCTGCATGATGTCCCGCATCGCCGCGTGCACCCGGGCCGTCTCGTCGGGGTCGTTGGCGTTGTAGGCCACGTTGGGGTGCACGTTGCCGTCGCCGGCGTGGAACACGTTGCACACCGTCACCCGCCGGCGGATCGCGATCGCCTGGATCTCCGCCAGCACCCGCGGCAGCTGCGTGCGCGGCACCACCGCGTCCTGCACCACGAGGTGGGGCGACAACCGGCCCATCGCGCCGAACGCCTTCTTGCGTCCCTGCCAGAGGCGCGCGCGCTCGGGCTCGTCGCGGGCAATGCGCACCGCGCGCGCGCCCTCGGCGCGGCACATCGCGTCCACCGCCGTCACGTCGGCTTCGAGACCGGCCAGCGCGCCGTCGAGTTCGATGAGCAGCACGGCGGCGGCGTCCACCGGATAGCCGGCGGCGTAGATCGACGCCTCGACCATCCGGATGGTGGGCGCGTCGAGCATCTCGAGGGCGGCGGGCACGATCCCGCTCGCGACGATCGCCGACACCGCGCGTGCCGCGGCGTCGAGGCTCGTGAAGTCGACGAGCAGCGTGCGCACCGCTTCGGGGTCGGGCGTGAGGCGCACGGTGATGTCGAGCGCGACGCCGAAGCATCCCTCCGATCCCACGAACGCCCCGACCAGGTCGTAGCCGTCGGCTTCCCCGTCGGCGTTGCCGAGGTGCACGATCCGTCCGTCGGCCAGCACCACGGTGAGCGCCACGACGTGGTTGGTGGTCACGCCGTACTTGAGGCAGTGCGGACCGCCGGCGTTCTCGGCCACGTTGCCCCCGATCGTGCACGCCGCCTGGCTGGACGGATCGGGCGCGTAGTGCAGGCCGTGCGGGCTCGCGGCGCGCGTGAGCGCGACGTTCACCACGCCAGGCTCGACCACGGCAAGGCGGTTGTCGGGATCGATGGACAGGATGCGCGTGAGGCGATTGAGTCCCAGCAGCACGACCCCGTCGGCCAGCGCGCCGCCCGACAGTCCGGTGCCGGCGCCGCGCGGGACGAAGGCCACGCCGGCGTCGGCGAGCGCGCGCACGACGGCCACCACCTCGTCGCGCGTGCCGGGAAACACCGCGCAGGCGGGTTGCCGATGATACGACGGCAGGCCGTCGGCGCTGTAGGCCACGAGTTCGCTGGTGCGGCGCAGCAGGCGCCGCTCGCCCACGATGTGCGCGAGCCGCGCCGCGAGATCGGCGTCGATGGTTCCCGGCACGTGATCGGTGGGTGGGGTCATGGCTCTCGCGAGGCGCGGATCGGGCTGGCCTACATTATAGAAGCGGGGGCCCGTGGTGTGCCAAGAAAAAACCCCCGGCGAGGCTCGCCGGGGGTTGGTGCGATTCGTGTGGTGGCCGGACCGGTTACGCGGCCCAGAAGCCGCACAGCGCGCGCCCGTCGGGGCTCTCGCGCAGCTTCTCGAACGCGCGCTCGCGGATCTGGCGAATGCGTTCGCGCGTCACGCCCATGAGCGCGCCGATCTTCTCGAGCGTCATCGCCTCGCTGCCCTCTTCGAGGCCATAGTACAGATAGAGGATCTTCCGCTCGCGCGGCGTGAGATACTTCTTGAACACGCGGTCGATGAACTCGCGCATCAATTTGTAATCGGTGACCTCTTCGATCTCGGTGCCGTCCACGCCGGCAAACCGCTCGCCGAGCGTCGAGGCTTCGCGGTCGGACCGATCGATCGGCGCGTCGAGCGAGACTTCGGTGGCCGACATCTGCTTGGCGCTGCGGATCGTTTCCGGCGTCTCGTCGAGCAGGCGCCCGATCTCGTTCTCGGTGGGATCGCGCTTGAGCACCTGGGCGAGCACCGTCTCGGCGCGGGCCAGGCGGATGAGCTGCGAATTCTGGTTGAGCGGAATGCGCACGGAGCGCGTCTGCTCGGCCAATGCCTTGAGCACGGCCTGGCGCACCCACCACACGGCGTACGAGATGAACTTGACGCCCTGATCCGGGTCGAACTTCCGGACCGCCTTGAGCAGGCCTTCGTTGCCGATCGCCACCAACTCACTCAGGTCGAGTCCGTGGCCCTGGTACTTCTTGACGTACGAGATGACGAAGCGGAGGTTGGCCGTGACGAGCCGTTCGGCGGCTTTCTCGTCGCCCTTCTGCGCGCGACGCGCGAGTCGTCGCTCTTCCTGCGGATCGTCGATGAGGGGGAGTTTCTGGATGTCCTGCAGGTACTGGTCAAACGCCGAGGAGGGAGAAGAGCGAAAGTATCCCTTGGACCTGGTCTCGGTCACTTGCTCCATACACGCCCCTATCTGACGGAAAGCGGGAAGGTGGGAGCGAGCGTAAACGCTCGCGGCACGCCGGCGACTAGCAGGGACGGGCACGATAATGTCGACTTCCGGGGGCGTCAACAGTGGTGATGATCGGTACATCGTGATAAACACTAGTTTGACTAGTTAACCGCTGATGTGGCAGAAATTTGCACGGTTAAATATTGGTACACATGTAAACATATGATCTTCGGTCAGTTGTTCCGAAAATAGTCCGAACCTCGCCGTCAGTCGTCTGGGCCAGCGCAACTGACGGCGAACTTCATGACAGCGATCGGATTATCGCGTGGAGTGGTCGGAGGCGCGGGCTTTCGATCGCCGTAACCGGCTCGACATGTACGCGAAGAGCGCGCCCACGGCGATGCCGGCGCCGATGGCGATCGCCACCACGGGGACGTCGAGCAGGAATGCCGCGACGGCGAGTGCGGCGATGATCCCCAACAGCAGCAGCTGTCGCGCGCCGGCGACGGACAGCGATCGGCCCTCGCGACCGGGCGTCGTCAACGCGCGCTCACTCGCCGCGCAGCACGGCGAGCACCACATCGTCGGGCACGGGCTCGGCCCAGTGGTGATCGGCGAACGCCATGGCCCCGATGCGCGTGGGCAGCGCGTACGCGGCGCGGCCACCGCGTCCCTTCTTGTCGCCGTGCGTGATGCGCAGGATCTCCGCGGCCGGGAGGTCCTGCGGTACCGACGTCGGGAGCTCGATGGCCGCGCACGCGGCGCGAATCCGTTCGGCGGTGCCCGGTTCGGCGATCGCCAAGCGCTCGGCGATCGCCGATTCGACGCACATGCCGATGGCCACGGCCTCGCCATGGAGGAGCGTGTATCCGCTCAGGTGCTCGATGGCGTGGCCGATCGTGTGGCCGAAGTTGAGCGTCTTGCGGCGTCCCGACTCGCGCGTGTCCGACGCGACGACGGCCGACTTGATCTCCACGCTGCGGGCGATCAACGCGCTCACCGCGCGGTCATCGGGCCGGTGGCGGCGCAACATCGCGCCGAGCGCGGCCACGGCGTCGAAGTGCGCGGGGTCGGCAATCACGCCGTGCTTGAGCGCTTCGGAGAAACCGGCCCGGAGCTGCTCCATGGGCAGCGTGGCGAGCAGGCCGGGGTCGGCGATCACCGCGGCCGGCTGGTGGAACGCGCCGACGAGATTCTTGCCGGCCGGCGTATCGACGCCGGTCTTGCCGCCGATCGATGCGTCGAGCATCGCGAGCAGGGTGGTGGGCACCTGCACGAACGGCACGCCGCGCATGAACGTGGCGGCCACGAATCCGGCGAGGTCGCCCACGACGCCGCCGCCGAGGGCGATGACGACCGCGTCGCGGCCCAGCCCGGCGTCGAGCATGGCGTCGGTGACGGCGGCCCACGTCTCGCGCGTCTTGTTCGTCTCGCCGGCGGGGATGGTGAACACGTCGGACAGCTGGCCGGCCAGCGCTTCCTGCGCGCGCGCGGCGTACAGCGGGCCCACGGTGCTGTCGGTGATGATCGCATAGCGGTGGCCCCGGGCCACGACGCGCACCACGCCCCCGAGCGCGTCGAGCGCCCCGGGCATGATGTGGACGCGGTACGTGGTCTCGATCATGCGCGCCGATTCCGCGGACGGCGCGCTACCATGTCACCTCGCCGGCACCGGCCCGCCGGTTGGCCACGCGGGCGAGGGTGAACAGCAGGTCGGACAGCCGGTTCAGATAGATGATGGCGAGGTCGGGCACGTCCACCGTGCCGCGCAACGCGACCACGCGGCGCTCGGCGCGCCGGCACACGGTGCGGGCGAGGTGGAGCGCGGCGGCCTTTGGCGTGCCCCCCGGGATGATGAACGCCTTGAGCGGTTCCAGTTCGGCGTCGGCGTCGTCGATCGCGCGCTCGAGTTCCGCGATGCGCCCGTCGTCGATGCGCGCCTTGTCGAGATGCTGTTTCATCTTCGCGCGATCTGGCGTGGCGAGCAGCGCGCCGATCGCGAACAGGTCGCGCTGGATGGGGACCAGGACCTCGTCGACGCGCGGCATCGCCTCGCTGGCCCGCGCGAGGCCGATCGCGGCGTTCAACTCATCCACGTCGCCGTAGGCTTCGACGCGCGGATCGTTCTTGGGCGTGCGGCCGCCGCCGAACAGGCCGGTGTCGCCGGTGTCGCCGGTTCTGGTGTAGATCTTCATGACAGGAATGTACCAAAAAAAGCATGGGGCAGGACCGCGACGGCGTGGTCGCCGTCCTACGGTTCTACCGTTCTACCGATCACCCGAACAGCCGCGCGATGATCGATCCGCGCTTCTTCTTGAATACCTCCGACGCCGCCTGGACCGCCACGGGGTCGGCCTCGAAGCGCGCTTCGAAGGTGGTCGGGAAGATCTCTGCCAGGTGGTTCTGCAGCCAGTCGGGCGACGCGCCGGCGCGGTCGTGCTGGGCCGAGATCCACTGATCGAGCAGCGATCCGAGTTGAGCCGCCGTGGCGCGTTCCGCCGGGTTGCGCTGCAGCGAGAGCTGGAGCAGCGCGTCGAGATCGGGATCGAGGTCGGTGATCCTCGACCGCAGGTCGGGCAGGGGACGCAGCACCACTTCTTCCACCGACAGGGCCGTGTTGTCCTCGTGAAACAGCGGGCTGAGCGCGAGGAGTTCGTACAGCACCACGCCCAGCGAGAACACATCGCTGCGCGCGTCGACGAGCGTGCCCAGCACCTGCTCCGGACTCATGTAGCGCTTCTTGCCCATGCGCACGTGCTGATCCGACGCCGGGTCGATGGACGTGCGGGCCTTGGCGATGCCGAAGTCGCCGAGCTTGATGTGGCCGTCCCAGGTGATCATGACGTTGCCGGGCGAGACGTCGCGGTGCACGACGTCCAGCCGGCGGCCGTCGGGGCCCACGGCGTTGTGGGCGAAGTCGAGGGCCCGGCACAGCCGGCTGCCCACGTACGCCACCATCGTGGCGGGGATCGGGCGGCCGAGTTCGTTGTGCCGGTCGATCACGCTGCGGAGCGTGGGGCCCTGGATGTACTCCATGGCGATGAAGTACTGCCCGCGCACCTCGCCCAGCTGGTAGATCTGCACGATGTTGCCGTGCATCAGGTTGGCCGAGAGCTTGGCCTCGTCCACGAACAGCTGGAGGAACTCGCGGCGTTGCGCGAGATCGGGGTGGATGACCTTGAGCGCGATGCGCTTGGAAAAACCCGACGGTCCGAGTTGTTCGGCTTCGTACACCGTGGCCATCCCGCCTTCGGCCACTTTGCGAACGAGATGAAATGAGCCGTGGTAGTCGAGACTTTCTGGCATGCGGGCTGTGCTGGGGACGGGCGGAGCCGCGGGGTGCGCGGCTGGCGGGACGGGGCCGGCGGGGGGCGCGCCGCCGGCTGCTTGTATAACGATTGAGGTCAGGCGAACGTTATCGGATGAATCACGAAATCCGCGACATCACGATCATTGGGGGCGGCCCCACCGGACTGTTTGCGCTGTTCTATGCTGGCATGCGCGGGGCCACGGCGCAAATCGTGGATGCCCTGGCCGAGCCCGGGGGCCAGCTGACGGCGCTCTACCCGGAGAAGTACATCTTCGACGTGGCAGGGTTCCCGAGAGTGCTGGCCAAGGACCTGGTGCGGGCGTTGCGCGAGCAGGCCGCGCAGTTCGCCCAGCCCATGCACTACTCCCAGCGCGTGGTAGGGCTCGAGGAGCAGGACGGCCACTTCGTGCTCGTGACCGAGACCGACCGCTTTCCCACACGCGCCATCGTCATCGCGGCTGGGATCGGCGCGTTCGCGCCGCGCCGCCTGCCGCAGGCGGCCGCCGAGCCCTGGTACGGTCGCGGCATCCACGACGTGGTGACCGATCCCGAGCGGTTCCGGGGGCGCCACGTGGTGATCATCGGCGGCGGCGACTCGGCGTTCGATTGGGGCACGCAGCTGCTCGGCCGCGCCGCGAGCGTGACGATCGTGCACCGGAGCGATCGGTTCCGCGCTCACGACGCCACGGTGGCCCAGTTCCAGCAGGCGGTGGCGGCGGGGAAGGCGGGGCTCCTCACGTTCCACGAACTGGCGGACCTGGTGCCCGATGCGGGCGGGGAGCGATTCACGCACCTCATCCTCAAGGACATCAAAGCCAAGACCACGCATCAGGTGGCCGCCGACGCCGTGTTGCCGATGCTCGGCTTCGTGAGCGACATGGGTGCGATCAATACCTGGGGGTTGAAGATCGAGAAGGACGAGATCTCCGTGAACAGTCGGATGGAGACGGGGCGGCCCGGTCTGTACGCGGCCGGCGACGTGGTGACCTATCCCGGCAAGCTCAAGCTCATCGCCACCGGCTTTGGCGAAGCGACGACCGCGGTGAATCAGGCGGTGCACTGGGTGTACCCGGACAAGAAGGTCAATCCGGGACACAGTTCGAACATGGCGGTGTTCGGGCAGAAGGACGACTAAGGACAGCGGACCGCGCACGGCACGCGGAGAAAACGCAGCGTGCGGTGCGCGGCCGATCTCCGGTCAGGCCTGAAATCCGCCGGGGTGGCGCTGCGTCAGCTTGGCCACGTTTGCCTGGGCCACGTCGTCCAATGTGAGCCCGGCGCTCTGCGCGGCGATGGTCAGGCACCACAGCGCATCGCCCAACTCCTCGCGCAACCGCGCCGCGTCCAGCCCGCGCCCCTGCATCAGATGCTTGCGCACCAAGCCGAGCACCTCGCCCGATTCTTCGGCCAGGCCGGCCGCGGCGTCGAGGAGGCGGTCGCGGTCGCTCAGGGCCGGGTTGATGGTGCGGCCGGCGGAGCGTTCGTATTCGGAGAGAGTCATTGGAGTGGGAGGGTAGGACGGTAGGACCGTAGGGGGGTAGTGGGTAAACGGCGTTCGGCAGGCATCCGTCCTTCCCTCCTGCCGTCCTACCGTCCTACCGGTAGTCATCAGTAGGCGATTCGCGGATCTGCCTTCGCGTAGGCGAGGTCGGTCACGAGGTTCACGAGCACGAACACGGCGCTCAGAAACAGCACCGAGCCCTGGATGGCCGGAAGATCGCGGCGCGCGATGGCGTTCACCACGTAGCGCCCCAGGCCGGGCCAGGAGAACACGGTCTCGGTGAGGATGCTTCCCGTGAGGTACGAGCCGAAGTCGAGGCCGACCACGGTGATCACGGGAATGAGGGCGTTGCGCAGCGCGTGCCGCAGCACCACGACCCATTCGCGCGCGCCCTTGGCGCGGGCGGTGCGCGTGAAGTCGGCGCCCAGCGCGTCGAGCATCGACGATCGCGTGACGCGGGCCTGGAAGGCGATGGACCGCATGCCGAGCGCCAGCGCCGGCAGGATCAGGTACTCGAGGCCTCCATACCCCGACGGCGGGAGCCATCGGAGTCCCACCGCGAACACGAGGATGAGCAGCAACCCCACCCAGTATACGGGAAACGATATGCCCAGGTACGCCACGCCCAGCGCCAGGCGGTCCATCCAGCCGCCCGGGTGGCGCGCGCTCAGCACGCCGAGCGAGATGCCGCACACGGTGGCGAGGAGCATGGCCGCCAACGCCAGCTCCAGCGTCTTGGGAAACCGCTCGGCGATGTCGGCGGTGATCGGGCGGTCGGTGACGAACGACCGGCCGAGCTGGCCGTGCGCCACCTGGTCCACGTAGCGGACGAAGCGGAGCGGCAGCGGGTCGTCCAGGTGGAGCTCGGCGCGCAGTCTGGCCACGGTGGCCGGATCGGCGCGCTCGCCGACCATCGCCGTCACCGGGTCGCCGGGCGCCACGTTGAGGAGCAGGAACGCCACCACGAGCACGCCGAACAGCGTGGGGACGGCGAGCGCGAGGCGACGGGCGACGTAGCGCAGCATGTCGCGCTCAGCGACCCGGGGGCCGGAACCGCGCGTGGGTCCAACGTTGGCCGTTGAAGATCACCGGCGGCGTGAACCCCTCGATCCAGGGCTGCACGGCGTAGAGCTGCGTGTAGAAGTAGAGGTACAGCATGGGGGCGTCGGCGAAGGCCAGCGAGTCGGCCTGCCGGTAGAGGAGGTTGCGCTTGGCCTCGTCCGCTTGGCGGCGCGCCTGGTCCAGCAGGCGGTCGAACGCCGGGTTGTGGTAGAACGAGACGTTGCCGCCCGGGCCCATGTTCGCGCTGTCGAGGAGCGGGTACAGGAAGTCCTCCGCGTCGGGGTAGTCGGCGTACCAGTCCTTGAGAAACAGGTCGGTCTCCCCGCGGCGCGCGGCGGCGCGCGCGGTGGCCGCGTCGCGCTGCTCGATCGTGGCCCGGATGCCGGCGGCGGCGAGATAGCCCTGGAGGGCCTCGGCCACTCGCACCATGATCGGCGTGGTGCCGGTCCAGAGCTCGACGTCGATGCCCTTGGGGTATCCGGCGGCTGCCAGGAGCTGCCTGGCCCGGGCCACGTCGTAGGCGTAGGGGGCGCGGGTGGTGTCGGCGCCGCCCAGCGAGGGCGGGATGACGCCGGCGGCCACGCGGCCGCGGCCGTGGATGAGTTGCTGCACGATGGTCCGGGTGTCCACGGCGTCGTTGATGGCCTGGCGGACCCGCGGATCCCGGAGCGGTCCGCGGGTGGTGTTGATCGCCACGTAGACGAGTTGCAGCGCCGGGACGTCGGTGAGCAAGCGCTTCCTGGCCGGATCGTGCTCCCAGGTCTCGGTCTCGTCGGGCGGGATCTCGACGACGTCCACGTTGCCGCTCTCGAATTCCGCCACCGCGGTACTCGGCTCGGCGATGATGCGGGCGCGGAGCGAGTCGGCCTCGGGGGCGCCGCCCCAGTAGTGTTCGTTGCGCGCGAACAGCAGGTAGTCGTCGTGCTTCCAGGTGACGAGCTTCCAGGGACCGGTGCCCACGGGATGGTCGCTCACGTCGGCGGGCGCCGAGGCGGGAAGGACCGAGGCCGCGGGCATGGCCAGGAGCTTGGGAAAGGTGGCGAGCGGCTGGGCGAGGGTGATGACGACCGTGCTGTCGTCGGGCGCGGCGAGCCCGCTCACCGAGGGGGCCTTGCCGTCGGCGAAGTCGGCGGCGCCGCGGATGGGGAGGAGGGGTACGGCGCCGCTGCCGCGCGTGGCCGGATCGAGGGCGCGGGTGAACGAGTGGACGACGTCGCGCGCGGAGAGCGGCGTGCCGTCCTGGAAGAACACGCCGGCGCGCAGGTGGAAGGTGTAGGTGAGGCCGTCGGGGGCCAGGTCCCAGCGGGTGGCGAGGGCGGGCTCCAGGCGGGCGTCGGCGGTGAAGCGGGTGAGGCCCTCGAAGACGTAGCTCACGGCGCGGCCGGTGGGCACGTCGGTGGATCGCGCCGGGTCGAGGGACCGGGGGTCGTAGGTGTCGCGCGAGTCGATCAGGGTGCGGCGCGACGGGGTGCCCGGCTCTCCCCCGCGGCAGGCGAGGGGGAGGGGGAGGACGACGAGAAGCGACAGGCGGAGCAGTCGCGCGATTTGAGACGGCACGGCGGTTGACACCTTGGATAGCGGGCGAGAACTTACGCTACCCGCAATGACGCGTCAATCACAAGCGCCCGCCGGATTTACGCGCCGCGCGGGCGCGTCGTGTTTCGGCAGTGCGCATGCCACGACCCACTGGTCCCAGGACTCGCGCGGGAGGCGAGGGCTGGGGGTCTCGTTCCGGGATCGCATGACCGACAAGCGACTTTCCTCGAGCGCCGGCGGGTGATGCGCCGGTTCTCCCGTTATGCGATCGGGGCGATGAGCCTCGTGCTCGCGGCCGTGGCGTTGCCGGCGCGCGCGCACGCGCAGGACGGGTCCTGCGCGGCCGGGGACCGCGAGGTGCGCGCGCTCGAGTTCCGCGGCAACCACGCGTTCAGCAGCTCGGATCTCGCGGAGCGCATCGCGACCACCGCGTCGGGGTGGATGCGCGTTCACGTGGGGTTCTTCGGCGCCAAGCACTGTCTGGACCCGAGCGAGTTCCCGCTCGACGTGCTGCGGCTCAAGAAGTTCTACCACGACAAGGGCTACTACAGCACGCAGGTCGATACCCTCGTGCAGCCCATGGGACCGCGCGCCGTGCGCGTGGTGTTCGCGATCAACGAGGGCAAGCCGATCGTGATCGACTCGCTGGCGATCACCGGGCTGGAGTCGGTGCGCAATCGGGCGAAGGTCCTGGCCGGCCTGGGGCTGCACGTGGGGATGCCGTTCGACGTCAACCTGCTGGCCGCCGAACTGGACACGATCAAGGCGCGGCTGCGGAACTCCGGCTATCCCAGAGTGGATCTGCTGCGCAACTACACGGTGCGCACCGACTCGCTGCGGGCCAGCGTGACGATCACCGCCCTTCCCGGACCGCTGGCCCGCATCGGGCAGATCCGCGTCATCGTCGCTCCGCTGGACAGCGCGCACCGGCAGCAGATCGGAGACGACGTGGTGCGGGGCCTGCTCGGCATCCGCCTCGGCGACCTGTACAGCGACGACAAGTTGATCGCGGCGCAGCGCAGCCTGTACCAGCTGGGCGCCTATCGGCACGTCGAGGTGGCGCTCGATTCGGTGCAGCCGAAGAACGATTCGCTGGTCACGCTCCTCGTGAACCTGCGCGAGGATTACATGCAGCAGCTGGACACGAAGTACGGGTGGGCGACGCTGGACTGCTTCCACACCAGCGCGCAGTACACGAACAAGAACTTTCTCCACCAAGCGCGGCATCTGGAAGTGTCGGGGCAGCTCTCCAAGATCGGCTACGGGTATCCGCTGGCGTCGGCGGGCACGCGCAATCTCTGCTACCAGAACATCCTGCGCCGCGATCCGTTCAGCGACACGACCAACTACAGCATCTCGGCCACGCTCCAGCAGCCCGGACTATTCGGCTCCGAGTGGGTGCCGTCGTACACGATCTACCGCGAGCGCCGGAGCGAGTACCTCGCGTACCTGCGCTCCACGCTGATCGGCGGCGAGGCGTCGGTGGGCCGCGATCTGTCGGTGGGCGGCCGGTTGCGGCTGGCGTACAGCCTCGAGTACGGGCGCACCCAGGCCCAACCGGCGCTGTTGTGCGCGGTGTTCAATCGCTGCGACCAGCAGTCGCGCGACCAGATCTCGCGCATCGCGCAGCCGCTGGCCGTGGCCAGCGTCCAGTATTCCGTGGCCAACACCGACGATCCGTTCAACCCGAGCCAGGGATACGTCTTCCGCACCGAGCTGCGCAGCTCGCAGCGCGCGCTGGGGTCGTCGGCCGATCTGACGTTCAACAAGGGCACGTTCGACGTGGCGTGGTACCACCCGGTGGGACGGTCCGGCGTGTTCGCGTCGCGGCTGCGCGGCGGCATCGTGCTCGGGTCGAACTTCTCGCTGTCCAACTCCACGCGCTACATCCCGCCCGAGGAGCGCCTGTACGCGGGCGGCGCGGGGAGCGTGCGCGGCTTCCAGCAGAACGAATTGGGGTCGCTGCTGTACATCGCGCAGGGGTACGATTCGGTGACCGTGAACGACAGCACGCGCTACTTCCGGTCACCCGACGGCGTGCGTCCGTATCGGGTGGTGCCGGTGGGCGGTAACGCGCTGGTCGTGGCCAACTTCGAGTATCGCATCGCCGACCTCTTCTTTCCGCGCCTGCTGCAGTACACGCTGTTCACCGACGCCGGCGACGTGTGGACGCGGGGCACGCCGGGCACGGGGCTGTCGGTGTCGCATCTCAAATGGACGCCCGGCATCGGCATCCGGCTGTTCACGCCGGTGGGACCGGTGCAGGTCAACGTGGGGTACAATCCGTATCCCCAGCCGCGCGGCCCGATCTACTACGACGCGAGCGTGAATCGCGAAACCGGGGTGGCCCCGCTCTACTGCGTCAGTCCCGGCAATACGATTCCCGTGAGCGTGCAGACCGGCAGCGCGGGCACCACGTACACGCAGGCCGAACAGGCGTGCCCGGCCACCTTTGCCCCGTCGCAATCGTCGGGCTTCTTCCACCGGCTCACGCTCACGTTCTCCGTGGGTCCGGAGTTCTAGCCGATGTCGCGCCGGCGCATCGTTCTCTTCGTGAGCCTCGGCCTGGTGGTGTCGCTCATCCTCCTAGCCGTGGGCGGCGTGATGGTGCTCACGCAGACCGGCTGGGGGCAGGATCAGGTGCGCCATCTGGTGCAGGACCGCGTCACGGCCGCCGTGCACGGGCGCGTCTATCTGGGCCGGATCAGCGGCAGCTATCTCACCGGCATGACCATCGACTCGGTCGAGATCCGCGACGCCGAGGACTCGCTGTTCGTGGCCACCGGGCCGGTCACGGTGGCGTACGATCCTCGTGACCTGGTCGACAAGCGGCTGCTCTTCTCGTCCGTCGACATCCAGCATCCCACGGTGTACCTGCGGCAGCACGAGAACTGGGACTGGAACTTCCGGCGCATCTTCCGCAGCGGCATCCAGGGGCCGCCGTCGCGGGGCCCCCAGTGGGGCGACTACCTCGTCTTCGACTCGGTGCGGGTGCACAACGCGACGTTCGAACTCACGCTGCCCTGGCACCCCGACGATTCGCTCCACGGCGTGCGGCGCGACAGCGCGATCGCGGCCGCGCTGTCGCACGCGGAGCCCGAGGTGCGCCGCACGCGCGAGGGGTTCACCCGCACGTGGCGGTGGAGCCGCATCCACGCCGTGCTCCCGTACGTGCGCTGGGCGGATCCCGACAGCGCCGGGAGGACCTTCGCCTTCGACACGCTCGACCTGGACGAGCGCGAGCCGCCGTTCCTGTTCCGCAACGTGCGCGGCACGGTGCGCAATCTGGGCGACTCGCTGTGGGCCACGGTGCGCCACTTCGACCTGCCGGCGTCCACGGGATCGGCCAGCGGCAAGATCTGGTGGGGCAACGATCTCCCCACGCGCTACGCGCTGCACATCATCGGCGACTCGGTCTCGCTGGCCGATGTCGACTGGGTGTATCCCACGCTCCCCACGACGGGCGGCGGATCGATGGATCTCGACATCCACAACGAGCGCGATCTGCACGTGCTGGACTACGCGCTCTCGAAGATGGATGTGCGGAGCACCGGGTCGCATCTGCGCGGCGCGATGACGTTCGGCGTCGGCGGCCCCGTGCTGCAGGTCAAGGACGTGAACCTCGACGCCGATCCCGTGGATTTCGACCTGTTGCGCACGCTCAACGGCAAGGCCTTCCCGGTGGACTGGCAGGGCCAGTTGCGGGGCACGGTGGTGGCCCGCGGCGGCCCGCTCACGCACTTCGTGGTCGATACGGCGCAGCTCACGTTCCATGATGCGCACGTACCCGGGGCGGTGTCGGCGCTGAGCGGCCGCGGCGGGCTCGACATTCTGAACCCCGGGTTCACCGTCTTCCAGCATTTCGACGTCGCCGCGCAGATGGTCGACCTGCGCACCATCGAGTATCTCTACCCCGCCTTCCCGCGGCTCCATGGCTGGCTGTCGGGCGCGGCCACGCTCGACTCGTCGTGGATGGACGTCCGGTTCTCGAATGCCGACGTGCAGCAGCACGACGGCGACGCGCCGCCGTCGCGGCTCGTGGGCAATGGACGGATCACCTACGGCGATCAGTTCATGAGGTATGACGTGGCCCTGTTCGCCGACTCGCTGTCGCTCACCGGGCTCCATCGCTCGTACGCCGGGCTGCCGGTCAAGGGCATGGTGGCGGGCACGATCCGCGCCCAGGGCACGACCGACAGTCTGCTCCTCGACGTGTCGCTCCGCGGGCCGCTCGGCGCCGCGTCGTTCAACGGCCACGTAGACATCTTCCCGCCCATGCTCGGCGCGCAGGGCAGCGGGCGCGTGGTGGCCCTCGATCCGGCGCAGCTCCTCGACCGCGACGGCGTGCCGGCGGGTTCGCTGACCGGAAACTACGAAGTGAATCTGCGCGGCGATTCGATCGCCACCCTCAACGGCTCGGTCCTCGTGTCGCTGGAGCACTCCGATCTCGATCACGTGCAGCTGTTCGGCTCGCGCGCCCGGTTCCGGTTCGGCGATGCCAAGATGCACGTCGACTCGCTGCGCCTCGAGACGTCGGCGGCCACGATCACGGCCTCGGGCGCGCTCGGGCTGCGGCGCGGCGCCGTGGACTCGCTCGCCTACGAGGCGTCGGTGGATTCGCTGGGCGGGTTGCGTCCGTTCCTGGCCACGGCGGCGGCGAAAGCCAGCGGCAAGCCCGACTCGCTGGCCGGCGCGCTGTCGCTCACCGGCATGGTCACCGGGAACCTGGACTCGTTGAACGTGCGCGGCGAAGTGTTCGGGAGCACGCTCTACATCAACAAGGATCGCGGCGCGTCGATGCACGGGCGGTTCGCCGTGGATGACATCCTGAACGCGCCGCGCGGCACCGTGGGCCTGGAACTGGACACGCTCGTGCTGGCCGGCGTGAAGGTGGACACGATCGGGGCCGAGTTGCAGCTGGCCACACGCACGAGCGGCAGCTTCCGCCTCGGCGTACTCAGCGACAACGGTCCCACGTTCGCCGCGGCGGGACGCGTGAGCCGCACCGACGGGCTCATCGGCGCCACGGTGGAGTCGGTGGACGTCAACCTCGGCCACGACACGTGGACCCTCGCGGCGCCGGCGCGGATCAGCGTCGATTCGTCGCTGATCGCGATCGACACGCTGCGGATCACCAACGGGCGCGGCGGGTCGGTGGCGGTCGCCGGCCGCGTGCCGGCCGTGGATTCCGTGGCGCTCATGTTCAGCGCCGACAGCGTGCCGGTGCGCGACGCGGCCACGCTGCTGCAGATTGCCGACACGATGGCGGGCTGGGGCGCGCTCCATGCCGGGGTGCGCGGCACGCGGGCGCGCCCGCTGGCGTCGCTGGACGCGACGCTGCACGGCCTCCGCTACGGCGGCATGCGATTGGAGCGCGTCGACGCCACCGCGGCCTACGCGGACCGGCGCACCCAGGCGGCGCTCACGATCTTCCGGGGCGGGGCCCCCTCGCTGCAGGCCACGGCGTCGCTGCCCATGGAGCTGACGCTGTCCGACGCCCCGCGGCTGCTCGACGATTCCCTGAGCGGGAAGATCCGTGCCGACAGCGCCGACTTCGCCATCGTCGAGGCCTTCGTGCCCGCGGTGACCGACGCCAAGGGGCGCGTGCATCTGGATCTCGACGTGGCCGGGACGTGGCACCACCCCACCGTGGGCGGCGTGGTGCAGATGAACGGCGGCCAGCTCTCGGTGGCCGACATCGGGCTCACGCTGCACGACATCAGCGCCGATCTCGCCATGTTCAGCGCCCGCGACAGCCTAGCCATCCGCCGGCTGCGGGCCTGGAACGCCACCTCGCCCAACGACAGCGTGGCCGTCCTCGGGTTCGTGGATTTCGCCGATCGCAGCAATCCGCTGTTCAACCTGCGGCTGGCCGCGCACAACTTCCGGGTCATGGACAAGCGCGCGCTGGCGCGGCTGGACGTGTCCACGGTGGGCCAGGGCATCACGCTGAGCGGACGCCAGGACGCATCCACCCTCACCGGCTCCGTCAACGTCGTGCGGGGCACGATCTACATCCCCGAGCGCGCCGTGGCCAAGAAGCAGCTGGTGGCCCTGAGCTACGCCGATCTCGAAGGCATCATCGACACCGCCGAGTTGAGCCGCCAGATCAAGCTGCCCAGCCCGCCGTCGGCGTTGCTCAAGGACATGACGATCAGCAACGTCCGCGTGACGCTCGGCGACGAGGTGTGGCTACGGTCGCAGGAAGCCAACGTGAAGCTCGCGGGATCGCTCAACGTCACGCGGTCGGGCCAGCGCGCCACCGACGGCGGGTCGCCGTTCAGCCGCGACCCCGCCCTGGACACCCTGACGTACCGCCTGGCGCTCGACGGGACGCTCATCGCCGAACGCGGCACGTACACGCTGTCGTTCGGGCCGCTGCAGCGCGAATTCCAGGTGGAGAGCGGCACGATCACGTTCTATGGCACGCCGGACCTCAATCCGCGCATCAATATCAGCGCCATCTACAACGTGCGGCAGTACAACCGGCAGGACGTCAAGGTGCGCGCCAAGCTCTCCGGGTACCTCTATCCGGGGCCGTCGCTCGACCTGGAGAGCGGGGAGAGCTACGCGATCCCGCAATCCGACCTCGTGAGCTACCTCTGTTGCGGCGTGCCGAGCTTCGAGCTCGGAGCCAACCAGAGCTACCTGCGCACGGCGGCGCAGGTGCTGCTGCCCACCGCCAGCAGCGTGCTCGCCCAGACGCTGCGCGGGCAGCTCGGTTCCACGTTCGACATCCTGCAGTTCCAGGCCGGCGCCACCGACGAGACCGCCACCAACGCGCCCACGACGAACGCGGCGCGCGACTTCTTCGCCGGCGCCCGGTTGGGCGGCGAGAAGCAGCTCACCAACAATCTCTTCTTCAGCATCAGCGCCGGCCTGTGCCAACTCAACCCCAACCAGACCGGCAGCGACCCGGGGATGAACGGATTCTTCCAGCAACTCGGGGGCAAGCTGCAATATCGATTCTCCAATACGCTGGCGGCGGACGTGGGCGTGGATCCGCCCTCCAGCGCGCTGCTGTGCGGCCGCGGCCTGCGCGGATTCGTGCCCACCCCGCAGCAGTGGGGCGTCTCGCTGTCCAAATCCTGGCGCTGGTGATCCGCCGCGCCCTGCTGATCGTGAACCCCGCGTCGCGGTGCGGGGTGCGCGACCTGGCCCGCGTCGAAGCCGCGCTCGCCGCCCTCGGTGTGACCCACGACACGCGGCGCACCACGGGGCCCGGCGATGCCGGCGGCATGGCCCGCGCCGCGGCCACGGCCTACGACGCCGTGTTCGTCCTCGGCGGCGACGGCACCATCATCGAGGCGCTCGGGGCGTTGGCCGGCACGGCCGTCCCCGTGGGGCCGCTCGCCGCCGGCACGGGAAACCTGCTCGTGCGCGCCCTCGGCATCCCGCTCGATCCGGCTCGCGCCGTGCGCGCTCTCTGCGGCGGACGCGTGCGCGCGATCGACCTCGCCCGGCTCGCGTCGGGCGGGCACTTCGCCGTGGCCGCCGGCATCGGCATCGACGTCCGCATGCTCGAGCGCACCGCGACCTGGCACAAGCGCCGGCTCGGGATCGGCGCCTACGTGGTCGCCGGCGCCGGTGCGGCCATCGGCGCCGCCGTGCGCGGCGAGCGATTCCGCGCGCGCATCGAGGTGGACGGCGCCGTCCACGAGGTCGAGGCGCTCAGCATCCTCGTGGCCAACGTGGGCTCCGTGCTCAGCGGCGTGATCACCCTCGCGCCGGACGCGCGCCCGGACGACGGCGCGCTCGACGTGGCCGTGTACTCGCCGCGGTCGCTCGGCCAGGCGGTGCGTGTGGCCTGGCGCATGTTACGCGGCCGGTTCCCCGACGACGGGCTCACGAGCTTCTACCGCGGCCGCCACATCCGCGTGGTGGCCGAGCCCCCGCGCCGGACCGAAGCGGACGGAGAACTGCTGCCCGTTGGGGCGCTCGATGCCACGGTGTTGCCGGGCGCCGGGCGGGTGCTGATTCCCGGGTCGCGCTGATCGAGGGTTGCTCCGCGGCGGATTAGTGTTCATTCTCTTTACACTGCAGTCCCTTCGAAACCGAGCCCTTCCAGCTCCGCCACCACCGCCCGGGCATGCCGACCGTTCTCATCGTCGACGACGAACGCGACATCACCTCGTTCCTGGGGGCGTTCTTTGAGCGTAGCGGGCATCAGGTGCTCAAGGCCTACACGGGGGAGGAAGCCGTCGCGCTGATCAAGCAGCGGCGTCCCGATCTCGTGCTGCTCGACCTGCGCCTGCCCGACATCACGGGCTTCGAGGTGCTCGAGCGGGTGAAGGAAGAGCACCCGGTGGTGATCATGATCACCGGGCACGGCGACGTGTCGCTCGCCGTGCGCGCCATGCAGGCCGGCGCCGAGAGCTTCCTCACCAAGCCCATCGAGTTGGCCCACCTCGGCGCGGCCGCCGAGCGCGCATTCGAGAAGGCGCATCTGCGCCAGATGAACGTCTATCTGACGGAACGGCGCGGGCAGATGCCGGCGCGGGCGCTGCTCGGCTCGTCGCCGCCGATGCGCGAACTGGCCGCGCAGATCGATCTGTTGGCGCACAGCGATCGCACGACGGTGCTGCTGGTGGGCGAGGTGGGCACGGGAAAGGGCCGCGTGGCCGACGCCATGCACCGGCAGAGCCCGCGCTCCGGCCAGCGGTTCATCGAGGTGAACTGCGCCGCGCTCACCGCGGCGTCGCTCGATTCCGAGCTGTTCGGCGTGGAGCAGGGGGTGTCGCCCGAGGGCGAGGTGCATCGTCCCGGCCTGCTCGAGGTGGCGAGCGGGGGCACGTTGTTCCTCGACGAGATCGGCGATCTGGACGCGCACCTCCAGCCCAAGCTGCTGCGCGTGCTCGAAGGCAAGAGCTTCCGCCGCCAGGGCGGCACGCGCGAGGTCCAGGTGGACGTGCGGCTGATCGCCGCCACGAGCCGCGACCTCGTGGCCGAGGTCACGGCGGGCCGGTTCCGCGAAGATCTCTACTACCGCCTGAGCGTGATGCCGATCAATCTCCCGCCGCTGCGGGCGCGGGCGCGCGAGGACCTGGTGGAGCTGATCGCCCACCTGCTGGACGAGTTGCGGGTGAACCTTCCCGAGGGGCCCACCGAGATCGACGACGACGCGCTCGAGCGGCTGCTGAAGTATTCCTGGCCCGGCAACATCCGCGAGATGCGCAACGTGCTCGAACGCGCGATGATCATCGGCCGCGGCGCGCCGGCGATCGCGGCAACGCACCTGGCCGCCGAGGTACGCGACGCGTCGGGGCTGGGGGTGGAGCACCACGTTCCGCGCACCCTGGCCGAGGTGGAGCGGCAGCACATCGACCGCACGCTGCGCGCCCACGACGGCAATCGCACGCGCGCCGCCAAGGAACTCGGCATCTCGCGCGCCACGCTGATCAAGAAGATCAAGGAATACGGCATGGAGATGCGACAGGCGGTGCACACCGGAGGCGGACGATGACCAATGAATTGAAGGAACACGACATGATGACCTGCCGGGCGTGCGGCAACGAGGAGCGCGCCTCGGAGGGCTACCCGTGCGTCGATTGCGGCACCTTCCTCTGTGTGATGTGCAACATTCGCGGCGTCACGCGGTGCCGTGCCTGTCAGGCCAAACGCGAGGTCGCGCCGCCCGCTTCGGGCCACTGAGGTGAGCGTGGACTTCTCCCGCGTCGGCGTGGCGGTGGGGCACGCCACCGACGCTGCCGGCGGCACGGGATGCACCGTGGTGCGCGGCATCGACGCTCCGTTGCGCGGCGCGGCCGCCGTGTTCGGCCGCGCCACCGGGTCGCGCGAGATCCACGCGCTCAGCGCCGACGCGCTGGCCGACCGCGTGGACGCGGTGCTCCTCACCGGCGGGTCGGCCTATGGCCTCGACGCCGCGGCCGGCGTCATGCGGTGGATGGAGGAGCGGAACCGCGGCTTCCCGATCGCCGGCGGCGTGGTGCCGATCGTCCCGGCGGCGGTGATCTTCGACCTCGGGCCGATCGGACGATTCGGCGCGCGGCCCACGCCGGAGATGGCGTATCAGGCCGCGGAATCGGCCACGTCCGTGCACGTGCCCGAGGGGAGCGTGGGCGCCGGCACCGGCGCCACGGTGGGCAAGGCGGCGGGTGCCGCCCGGGCCATGAAGGGCGGCGTCGGCTGTGCCGAGCGCGGATCGGCCGGCGTGTGGGTGGCGGCCGTGGCCGTGGTGAATGCGTTCGGAGACGTGCGAGATGCGGCGGGCCACGTCATCGCCGGTGCGCGGGCCGACGGCGGCGGATTTCTCGATGCCGCGCGGCTGCTCGTGGACGACCCGCATCGCCTTGCCGCGCTGTCCGCCGAACAGGCGATGCGCAACACCACGCTCTGCGTGGTGGCCACCAACGCGTTGCTCGACCGCGTGCAACTGGCGCAGTTGGCCCGGGCCGCCGGCGCCGGCCTCTTCCGCCGCATCGCGCCGGCCGGTTCGTCGTTCGACGGCGATGTGGTGTTCGCGCTCTGCGGCCGCGACGGCGTGTCGGCCAACGCCCTCCACGTGGAGGCGCTGGCCGCGGCGGCGCTGGAGGAGGCCATCGAGCGCGGCGTGCGTCTGGCCAGGGGAAGCGCGGCGTTCCCCGGGCTCGCCGACCGCGCATGAGCGCCGGGTCGGGCGCGGTGATCCGCGTGGCGATCGCGCCGCTACAGGCCGAGCCGCGCGCGTCGAGCCCTCAGCGGTCGCAACGGCTGGCTGGCCATCCCGTGGAGATCGTCGCCGAGCAGGGCGATTGGCTGCGCGTGCGCGGCGCCGACGGCTATGAAGGGTGGATGCACGCGGGCTACCTCACCCGCGTTCCGGGGGGCGCCACGCGCCGGAGCCGCGGCGTGAGCCGGCTCTCGTTGGGGTGCGTCACGCGGACGCCGGCCGGGGGCGGCCGCCGCGCGCTGCCGCTGGGCGCATACCTGGCGCCCGACGAGATCGTGGAGCAGGGCGAAGCGATCGCCGTGAGCGACCTGGCGGCGCGCTTCCCGCGCGACGCCGCGGCCGTGGAGCGGACGGCGCGGGAGTTCTTCGACGGGACGAGCTACCAGTGGGGCGGGGTCACGCCGTGGGGCGCCGACTGCTCGGGGTTCGCGCAGACGGTGTTGGCGCTGCATGGCGTGGCGCTGCCGCGCGATGCCTGGCAGCAGGCCGGCGCGGGAGACGCCAGCGCGCACGGCTTCACGGCCTTGGAGTCGGGCGAACTGGCGTTCTTCTCCGATCGCGACGACCGGGCCGTCACGCACGTGGGGTTGGGCATCGGCGGCGGGCGCATGGCGCACGTCGCGATCGGCCGTGGCGGGTTCGCGATCGAGCGGCTGGGCGACGGCCGCGACGCCTACGTAGCCGGGCTGCGCGAACGCTTCCTGTTCGCGCGCCGCATTCTCTAGCCCGCGCTCAGCTCACCAGTCCGGACGGCGCGCCGATGGGCGTGCCCACGCGCACCTGCACCGGCACCTCGGCGGTGTCTTCGTTGTCGAGGGCGATCGCCATGGCGTATCCGCCCGCGCCGTCGATCGGCAGGTCGATCTGCGCGATGAGCGGCAGGTCCATCTCCACCACGCCCGTGGGAAGGGGGCCCACGTTCAGGTCGCCGGCGCTGCTCCACAACTCGGTGCCCGCCGGGTTGATCCACCGCAGCGAGACCGTGTGCTGCCCGATGTCCAGGGACGTGCCCTTGAGATGCACCACGAGGTGGGCCCGCGGGTGCACCGCCGGCAGGGTGCCGACCTGCAGCGCATCGAACACGCCGAGGATGTTCAGCTTTCCTTCCTGCGACACGTTGGCCGCATCGGCAAACAGCGCGAATGAGACATGCATGCGAGGAACATAGACTCGCGGTTGGGCGTCGTCTACGTTTCGTGGATGCCCTCCCCCACCTCCGCCTCGCTGCCCCTCCCGGGCGACCCCGCGCCAAGCCGCGCCGCCGTCGCCGTCACCGATCTGCTGCTGATCCTCATGGCGGTGATCTGGGGCGTGAATTTCAGCGTCGTGAAATACGGCACCGACGTGCTGTCGCCGCTCGCGTTCAACGGCGCGCGCGTGGTGATGTCCGCCGTCGCGCTGGCCGCGCTGGCCTTCGTGCCGCGGCACGTGCCCCTGCCGTGGCGCGACGTCGTCGCCCTGCTGGCGCTCGGCGTCATCGGCAACGGCGTCTATCAACTGCTGTTCATCGAGGGCGTGGCGCGGACGCGCGCCGGCGACGCCGCGCTCGTCGTGGCGGCGTCGCCCGCGCTGATCGCGATCATCAGCCGCCTACGCCGCGTGGAGCGCGTCCACGCCCGGGGCGTGGCGGGCATCGCGCTGTCGGTGATCGGCATCGGGTTCGTGGTGTACAGCGGCACGCAGGTGGTGGCCAAGGGCGCCTCGGTGACCGGCGACCTGCTGGTGCTCGCCGGCTCCGTGAGCTGGGCGCTCTATACCGTCCTGCTCACGCCGTACACGCGCCGCATCGACGGCGTCACGCTCTCCGCCTACACCATGATCGGCGGGGCGCTCCTGCTGGGCGTGATCGCCGCCCCGGCGATGCTCCGCACCTCGTGGACCACCGTGCACGGTGGCGCGTGGGCCGCCATCCTGTACAGCGGGCTGGGCTCCCTCGTGATCGCCTACCTGTTCTGGTACCGCGGCGTGCGCATCATCGGTCCCACGCGCACCGCGATGTACTCCAACCTGCAGCCGCTCGTGGCGCTCGTCGTCGCCTGGGCCATGCTCGGCGAGACCCCCACGTTCTGGCAGGGTGTGGGCGCGGTGAGCATCATGTCCGGACTCCTGCTCACCCGCGCATGAAGCTGATCCTGTTCGATATCGACGGCACGCTGCTCAACAGCGACGGCGCCGGACGCCGGGCCATCCAGCGGGCGCTCGTGGAATCGTTCGGCACCGCCGGCCCCGAGCACCACTGGTTCGACGGCAAGACCGATCCGCAGATCGTGTTCGAGTTGATGCACCTTGCCGGCGTGGAGACGGCGACGATCTCGGCGCGCCTCGACACCGTGTTCGCCCGGTACGTCGCGCTGCTCCACGACGAGCTGGCCACGCCCGGACATGGCGCGCGCGCCTACCCCGGCGTGCCCGCGCTGCTCGACGCGCTCGAGGCGCGGCCCGAGGTCACGCTCGGGCTGCTCACCGGCAACGTGGAGCCCGGGGCGCGCGCCAAGCTGCAGGCGGCGGGCATCGCGCCCGAGCGGTTCCGCGTCGGGGCGTTCGGATCGGACCACGCCGTGCGCGCCGAACTCCCGGCAATCGCCCGGACGCGGGCGCGCGAACTCCTGGGGCGCGAGATGCCGGGGCACGACATGACCGTCATCGGCGACACGCCGGCCGACCTCACCTGCGGGCGCGGAGTGGGCGCGCGCGCCATGGGCGTGGCCACCGGACGGTATTCGGTGAGCGAGCTCAGCGCGTACGATGCCGCCGCCGTATTCGCCGATTTTCGCGACACGGCCGCCGTGCTCGACGCAATCCTGGCGGCGTGAGCGAGCTCCGCACCGCCCAATTCGAGGCTCGCCTTGCCGGAGCCCGCAGCGCCGCGGTGTTCGTCCGCGTGGGCGCCGGCGATCTGGCGGTCACGAGCGCCGACGGACGGCTGTCGCGTGTCGTGCGCCTGGACGACGTGGCCGAAGTGCGCCTGGACGGAGGGCAGGTGGCGATCGCGCTCGAGCGCGGGGAGCCGATCGTGTTGGAGTGCGAACAGGCGCCGGCGCTGGATGCCGCCCTCGTTGCCGCCTGCTGCACCGTGCCCGAACTGACGCGGGCGCTGCGCTGGCTGGGGTCGTCGCGGGCGCGCGCCAATGCCACCGGCCAGCATGAATTCTTCGCGCCCCTGCTGGACGCGCGCCGCCGCGCCGAGGACGCGGTGGCGCGGCACGAGGTCGTGGCCGCGTTCGACCCCGACCGCCTGGACCGCGCCCTCGCTGCCTATCTCGCGGCGGCCGTGGAGCACAGCGCCGACGCGCGCCCTGCGGCGCGGCGCGCCTACGCCGCCCACATCGAGGATGCGACCGAGCCGCTGCGCCGCGCCCTGGCTACCCTGCGCGCCGCGAGTCCGGCCGCCGCCCGCCCCCCCACGACGGCGCGGGTGGCGAGCTGGCGGGCGTGGCGCGCTGCGCTCGACGCCCTGTTCCATGCGGCCGATCGGTGCTGGGAGAATCTGGACCGCGGTACGTCCGTCCACCGTGGGCAATGATGCGTCGGCGTTGCGTATGGATGGGCGTGGAGTTGGCACCAGGCTAGAACTGGCGATGTAATCCCGATACATTTTCTCGGCAATGAGATTACGACGGATCACCTGCCTTGCCCTCGCGGCGCTTGGGTTTGCTGCGCCGCCGCTCGCGGCGCAGGAGCACCCGGTGCGACGCATGGCCAACATCGTCAGCGTTGCGGTGGAGGAATACGGCAAGGGAGTGGACAGCCGCGGTCAACTGACCGCCGCGTCGGAATATCAGGAGGCCGTCGGCTTCCTGGACGACGCCAAGCAGATCGCCGACCGGCTGACCGGCGAACACGCCACGGCGGCGCGCGCGTTGCTCGACTCGATCATCGCCGCGGCGCGGGTCCGCCAGCCGCCGCGCGTACTCGGCGCGCTGGAGCATCGCTTTGCGCTGGCGCTGGGCAGCGAGGGACAGCTCGAGTTGCCCACGGCGCCGGTCGATCTCGCTGACGGGAAACGGATCTACGACAACACGTGCGCGCAATGCCACGGCATCAGCGGGCACGGGGACGGGCCGCAGGCGAAGCTGCTGAATCCCAAGCCGGTGCCGATCGGCGATCCGAAGGTCGTGGCCAGCGTCACGCCGGCGATCATGTTCCGCATCGCGTCGGTGGGCGTGTCGGGCACGCCGATGGTGGGCTTCGCGGGAACGCTCACGCCGCAGCAGCGGTGGAACGTGATGTCGTACGTCGTCTCGCTACGCGCCACGGCGGCTCAGGTGGCCGAGGGCGAGGGGCTGTACATGCAGGGGTGCGCGCAGTGCCACGGCGTGACGGGCGCTGGCGACGGCTCGTACGCGCACGCGCTGTCCAAGCTGCCGACCGAGATCGGGACGCTGGCCTGGCAGGTGACGCGCACCGACGACAGTCTGGCGCGCGTGGTGCGGGGCGGGATGAGCGCCACGGCCATGCCCGGCGCGCCGGGTCTCACCGATGCGCAGGTGCGGAGCGTGGTCGCGTATCTGCGCACGCTGCCGGCCAAGAACGCGCCGGCGGCCACCGTCGCGGCGACGTCGGACAGCGGCGCCGCGGGCGCAGCGCGCACCGTCAGCGCGTTGCTCGAGCAGTCGCTGGCGTCGGCGCAGTTGGGGCGGAAGAACGAGGCCGGGGACCGCGCGTTCGACGCCTATCTCGCGTTCGAGCCACTCGAGGGTCCGGCGCGGGCCAAGAACCCCGGGCTCGTGGCCCGGATGGAGAAGCTGTTCGGCGACTTCAAGGGCGCGGTGAACGCCAACGACGTGGAGGGGGCCACGCACGCGCGGGACGTGATCGAGGCCAACCTGCCAGCGATCGTGGAGCTCACGCGTCCTGCGGGGAGCGCCGTGGAGGCGTTCTGGCAGTCGTTCCTGATCATTCTCCGCGAGGGGTTCGAAGCCATCCTCGTGATCGGCGCCGTGGTGGCGTTCCTGCTCAAAACCGGGCACCGCGAGCGCCTGCGCTCCATCTGGACGGGCGTGGCGCTGGGGCTCGGCGCGAGCGCCGTGACCGCCGTCGCGCTGCGCACCATCCTCCGCGCCGTGCCGGCGAGCAGCGAGATCCTCGAAGGGGTCACGCTGCTGGTGGCCGTGGTCGTGCTGTTCTCGGTGAGCTATTGGCTGATCTCGCGTGTCGAGGCGGCCAAGTGGCAGCAATTCATTCGCGAGAAGGTGACCGACGCGCTGCAGCACGGCGGCGGACGGGCATTGGCGTTCGTGGCGTTCCTGGCCGTGTACCGCGAGGGCGCCGAGACGGCGCTGTTCTATCAGGCGTTGTTCAGCGAGGGGCCGCATCTGGCGGTCCCGCTGTCGCTGGGCATCGTGGCCGGATTCGTGGCGCTGGCGGTGATCTTCACGCTGTTCTACCGCTACGGCGTGCGGATTCCGCTGCGGCCGTTCTTCAGCGTGACGAGCGTGCTGCTGTACTACATGGCGTTCGTCTTCACGGGCAAGGGAATCCGGGAGCTGCAGGAAGGCAACGCGATCTCGATGAGCGTGATCCCCGGCTTCCCGCACGTCGAGGCGCTGGGGCTGTACCCCACGTGGGAGACGGTGCTTGCCCAACTCCTGCTGCTGGCGCTGTTCGTGTTCGCGCTCGCCAAGACGTTCTGGCCCAAGCGGTCGGTGACGCTGCCCACGGTGCCCCCGTCGGCCGCGGGCTCCGACGTGGCCGTGGCGTTCGCCGAGCTGCGTGCCGAGCAGGACGCGCTGCGGGCGCGGTTGCAGGCGCTGGAGGACGTGGTGGCCGACGAGACGACGCCGGCGCCGGAAGACTGACCGGCGCCGGCGTCGAGGTGGCGTTGGGGCGGCGGTGACTACGCCGCGCGCGCGGCGTTCGCCGGGTAGATGCCCGGCCGTTTCTTTGTCGCGTCGCGGAGGAGGTACATCCAGACGAAGCCCAGCGCCACGAACACCAGCGCGATGCCCTGCGCGTAGGTGAGCCCGCCCAGGAATCGGTCATCCTTGGCGCGGAAGAATTCGATCACGAACCGCTCCAGCCCGGCGAGCACGCAATACACGCCGAACAACCATCCCTCGGCATGCTTGTGATCGCGCATCCGCCACAGGATGAGGAACATGGTGAAGCCGAGCGCCACCTCGTACAACTCGGTGGGATACACCGACACCAGCTTGGCGGGATCGGTGCCCGCCGGAAACCGCGTGTGGAACTCCGCCATCATGCTGGCCACCGTGGTCGGCGGCGAGCCGTTGGGGAACACCACCGAGCCGAATCCGCTGAACGGCCGCCCGTAGTCGTCGCCCACCGCCCAGCACCCGGTGCGCCCCACGGCGTAGGCGGCGGCGACCGCCGGTCCGCCGACGTCGAAGATGCGCAGCATCGGGATCTTCTTCCAGCGGATCACGGCCATCACGGCGAGCGTGCCGCCGATCAGTCCGCCCCAGAATACGAACCCGCCGCGCGTGAACAGCGCGTCGTAGTTCTTGAGGATGATCACGTAGTAGAGCTTGGCCCCGAGCAGCCCGCCGACCACGGCGGCGAGGATCATGTCGGCGATGGCGCGTGTGTCGTGGCCGCGGCGGTCGAGTTCATGCTCGGCCAGGAATTGGGCGATGCCGAACGCCGTGACCACGGCGATGCCGAATCCGGTGAGCGACAGCGGGCCCAGCTGGACGACGAACGGATGATGTACGATGGGATTGGTCATGCGGCGATGAGGCCGGGAATGGAAAGGGTGGCGAACGCGTTGAGATCGAGCCCGGCGCGTTCGCCGCGCTCGAAGTGAAACAGACCGGCGCGGGCGATCATTCCGGCGTTGTCGGTGGCCAGCCGCGCTCCGGGAGCATACACGGATACCCCCGCGGGCGCGAGTCGCTCCCGCATCGCCTCGACGAGCGTGCGATTGCCGGCCACGCCGCCGCCCAGGACCACGCGCTCGCGGTCGAACGCCCGCACGGCCCGCGCCGTCTTCTCGACCAGCGTCTCGATGAGTGCGTCCTGGAAGGCCCGCGCGATGCGCGCCCGATCCTCGCCGCCGGCGTCGCGCACGGCGTGCAGCACGGCGGTCTTGAGCCCGCTGAACGACACGTCGAAATAATCGGCATCGCCGGGCCGCTGGTCGCGGCGCAGCATGGGCCGCGCGAAGCGCAACGCGCCGGCGCCGGTGGTGGCCGCGAGTCGTTCCACGTGCGGGCCGCCGGGGTAGGGCAGGCCGAGCAGCTTGGCCACCTTGTCGAACGCCTCGCCCGCCGCATCGTCGCGCGTGCGGCCGAGCAGGCGGTAGCGCCCCCACGCCTCGACGTCGATGAGCAGCGTGTGGCCGCCCGACACGAGGAGCGCCGTGAACGGCGGCACCGCGTCGGGATGCTCGAGCGCGGTGGCGAACAGGTGGCCTTCCATGTGGTGCACGCCCACCAGCGGCACGCCCAGCGAGAACGCGAGCGCCTTGCCGAAGCTCACGCCCACGAGCAGGGCGCCGACCAGGCCCGGGCCGTGGGTCACGGCCACGCCGTCGAGGTCGCGCCCGTCCACGCCGGCGTCGGCGAGCGCGCGCGCCACCACCGGCTGGATGCTGGTGAGATGCGCGCGCGATGCGATCTCCGGCACCACGCCGCCGAACACGCGGTGGACGTCCTGCGACAGGATGACCAGCGAGCGGAGCGCGGCGCGGTCCCCGGATCCCTCGAGCACGGCGGCCGACGTTTCGTCGCACGACGTCTCGATGCCGAGCAGCCGGCTCATGGGCGCCGCGCCGTGACGTGCACGACCACGGTGTGCGGCTGCACGTCGCGCACCAGCGCCGTCACCCCCGGCGGCAGCACCACGTCGTCGGGCGACAGCTCGAGCGTGGTGGAATCGGCTCCGCCGGGCACGCGCCGGCTGATCATGGGCGGGTGGGCGTAGAGCGCGAAGATCTCCTTGCCTTCGCCCGCCACGAGGGCGTGCACTTCGGGCGCCGGATCGCGCAGCACGCGCCCCGTGTCGAGGGCGAGCGCCAGCCGCACGGGGACGATCTCCTCGGTGGGCTCGGTGGACGTGGCGATGAACCAGAGCACGATCGCGAACACGATCGCCACCGCCTTGAGGCCCAGGCGCTCGGTGAACGCGCCCACCAGGCGGCGGCGCCAGCGCGGCGGGGGAGCGGGCATGTCGGCCTCAGCGGATGGCGAGCGCGCGGCGCGGGTCGCTCGTGCCGGTCGGGGCCGGGTCGGCCGTGGCGACCGACGCCGGGAGGCCGAGCAGACTCCGCACCAGCGCGATGTTGCCCTCCGAGGTCCAGTCGGCGGCGCCCATCCACTTCTTGTGGATCACGCCGTCGCGCCCGATGACGTACGTCTCGGGGTACCCCATCACCTGGTACATCTGCTCGATGGCGCCCGCGGAGTCGTGGAGAATCTCGAACCGGAGTCCCATGTTGCGCGCGTACGTGCGGATGGAATCGTCCGAGGCGGTCTCGTCCACGCTCACGGCCACGATCTTGAGCCCGTCGGCGCCGTACATCTCGTGCAGCCGTTCGAGCGTCGGCATCTCCGCCTTGCACGGGGGGCACCAGGTGGCCCACACGTTGAGCAGCACCACATCGCCCTTGTAGTCGGCCAGTCGCTTCACGCGGTCGGTGCCGTCGATGGTCCACGCCCGGAACGGCGGCGCCTTGGACCCGACCTCCACCGGCTGGACTTCGTTGCCGAACGCCCGTTGAAACGCGTACGAGCCCATCCCCAGCAGCGCGATCACGCCGAGGACCACGACCCACTGCTGGCGTACCGTCATACCCTCACCTCGCATGCACGGCGCAACGCGCCGATCTCCGCTCTGGGATCGCGCGCCGAGAACACCGCATGGCCGGCCACGAACGTGTCGGCGCCGGCGCGCCAAACGTCGCCGATCGTCTCGCGCGCGATGCCGCCGTCCACCTCGAGCAGCGCGCCGCACCCGGCCGCGTCGAGCAGGCGGCGCGCGCGGCCCACCTTGTCGAGCGAGTGCGGAATGAACGTCTGCCCCCCGAACCCCGGATTCACGGTCATGACGAGCAGGAGGTCCAGATCATCGAGCACGTCCTCCACCGCCGAGAGCGGCGTGGACGGATTGATCGCGACGCCGGCCCGGCACCCCAACTCGCGAATGTGCGCCAGCTGGCGCTGCAGATGCGGCGCCACCTCGGCGTGGAGCGTGAGCCCGCTGGCCCCCGCCGCCGCGAACGCCTGGAAGTGCTTCTCGGGTTCCACCACCATCAGGTGCACGTCCAGCGGCAGGGTCGTGAGCCGGCGCACCGTCTCGATGATCTTCATGCCGAACGTGATGTTGGGCACGAAGCGTCCGTCCATCACGTCGATGTGCAGCCAGTCGGCGCCTCCCTCCACGCACAACGCCACCTCGTCGGCGAGGCGCGAGAAGTCGGCGGCGAGCAGCGATGGCGCGATCCGGACGGTCATGGCGTGCGTCCTCCCGAGACGCTCACGGTCACGCGGGCTCCCGATGCTACCAGGCTGCCCGCCGCGGGGCTCTGCTGCACGACGGCCTGCGGCTGCCGGCTGTCCCCGCCATTGAGAATCGTAACGTCGCCGAGCGTCAGCCCCAACTGGTCCAGCAGGATCCGCGTCTCGACGAGGCTGCGCCCCGCCAGATCGGGCACGGTGACGTTGGCCGGGCCGGCGCTGAGCACGAGCGTGACCACCGACGGGACCGCGGCGCGCGCGCCGCTGGCCGGCCGGGTGCCGATCACCGTGCCGAGGGGTTGGTCGCTCACCTGCGGCGTGGAATCGAGCACCGTGGTGAACCCGGCGGCGGTGAGCGCCGAATCTGCCTGCGCGCGCACCTGGCCCACGACGTTCGGCACCTGGGCCGTGCGCGCGCCGGCGCTGAGGTCGAGCGTCACCACGGATCCCAGCGGCTCGCGGCTGCCCTGGTCGGGTGATTGCTGGATCACGGTGAGCCGCGGCGCCGCGTCCTGGAACCGCATCTCGCCCCGCTGGGCCTTGAACCCGATCAGCTGCAGGCGTTGGCTCGCGGCATCGAAGCTCAGGCCCGTGACGTTGGGAACCCTGGCGTCCTCGGGCGGCGCGCCCGGAGGGAATATCACGAACGCGACGATGCCCCACGCCAGCGCGCTGCCGGCCACAGCGGCGATCAGATAGGGCGCGGCGCGCCGCCACCATCCCGGCTTGCTCACGCGCCCCGCCGCAGTCGCGCGGCGAACGCGCCGTCGGTGCCGTGACGCTGCGGCAGCACGCGCAACAGTCCGCCGTCCAGCACCTCGCCAGGCACCGTCCCGGGTCCGGGCGGCTCGAGCCGCCAGTCCGGATGCCCGGCCAGGAACCGATCCACCTGCTCGTCGTTCTCTTCCGGTTCCAGCGAGCAGGTGCTGTATACGAGGAGCCCGCCGGGTCGGACGAGACCCGCCACGGACGCGAGCAGCATCGTCTGCACCGCCGTCATCACGGCGAGATCCGACGGCTTGAGGCGCCAGCGCGCGTCGGGGTGCCGGCGCATGGTGCCCGTGCCCGTGCACGGCGCATCGAGCAGCACCACGTCCACCGGCCGCAGCGCGGGCGCGCGCGCGTCGGCCACGTAGGGATGCACGTTGTCGAGTTCCAGGCGCTTCACGTTCTCGATCACGCGCTTGAGCCGGCTGAGCGACGCGTCGCTCGCGAGCACGACGCCCGCGGTGCGCGCCAGCTCCACCGATTTCCCGCCCGGCGCCGCGCACAGGTCGGCCACCGTCGCGCCCGTTGGAATGGCGGCGTACTTGGTGACGAGCGTGGACGCCGGATCCTGGATGTGGAACAGCCCGCGCTTGAACGCGCCCAATTCGGTGAGCGCCGGAATGGGGCCGGCCAGCACCATGCTGTCGCTCACCAGCGGCACATCGAGTGCGCGCACGCCGGCCGACTCGAGCGCCGCCTCGAGCTGCTCGCGCACCACGTGCACGGGGCGGGCGACGATCGGCGGCTCGGTGTTGTTGGCGGCGAGCAGCCGCCGCGTGTCGGCCTCGCCCCAGCGCTCCAGCCATCGCGCCACCAGCCATCGCGGATGCGAGAACTCCGTGGCCAGCGCGTCCACGGCATCGGTGGCGGCGGGGAGCGCCAGCGCGTCGCGTTCGCGGTCCAGCCGCCGCAGCACCGCATTGGCCAGCTTGCCGGCGCCTTCGCCGGCCCGCTCCTTGGCCAGTTCCACCGTCTGCGCGATCGCGGCGTACGCGGGCACGCTGCCCATCGCGAGCAGCTGGTATGCGCCCAGGCGCAGGAGGTCGAGCAGCTCGGCGTCCAGCCGTCCCAATCCGCCGCGCACCCGCTCGGCGAGCAGGGCATCGAGGCGCCCGCGCATGCGCAGCATGCCGTACACGAGTTCGCGCGTCCATCGGCGGTCGCGCGCGTCGAGCGGGTGCGTCCGCCGGTCGAACGTGGCGTCGAGCAGTTCCCCGCGGCGCAGGTCGGCGCAGACGCCCGCGGCGACCACGCGCGCATCGGTCACCCCCGCGGGCCGGGCGAGTGTGGCGTTGCCGTGCACTGGATGGTCGTGACCTGCCATAAGGTGCGTCGCGTGAGAGTCCTACGGCGCGGCGTCCGCTGACCCCGCGTAGGCTGAAAGATACTCCTCCGCCGCCCGTTCGGTATCGTCGCGATCCCAGAGCCCGCGGATCACGGCGACGCCGTGAAATCCCAACGCGCGCAGCGGCGCCACGTGCTGCGGCGCGATGCCGCCGATGGCCACGAGCGGCAGATCGGTGAGCCCCGCCAGCTCGTGGCCGAGCAGCGCCATCGGCGTGCGCGGCGCGCGTCCGGGCGGCGGGGTGAGCACGTGGGCGATCACGCCCCATGCCGCGCCGTCGCGCGCCGCGGCCAGCCCCTGGTCGCGGGCATGGATGCTCGCCCCCACGGCCAGCGCCGGGGCGATGCGCCGCGCCGTGCGCACGTCCATCGACGCGCCGGTGAGCTGGACGCCGCGCGCGTTAGACGCCAGCGCGGCGTCCACGCGATCGGTGACCACCACCCAGGCGCCGGTCTCCTCCTGCAGCGCGGCGAGCGCCGAGGCCACGGCGATCAGCCGTTCGGCGCTCGCCGCCGGCGCGCGTACCTGCACCGCGCCCCGCGCGCCCAGCGTGCGCATCAGGCGCTCCGCCCGCTCGAGGAATCCCTGGCGTGCGATCACCGCGTCGCTGGTGACCGCATGGATGACGGGAAGGTTGAGCGCTCTCACACCGCGGGCGCGGGGTCGAACACTTGCCCCACGGCGATGCCGCGGCCGCGGTACCACTCGGCGGGGTCCATCCGCCGCTTGCCGGCCGGCTGGACCGCGGTCAGCCGGGTGCCGCCGTCGCCGCACGCCACGAGCAGCCCCGCGTCGTCCACCCCCACCACCTCACCCGGCCGGCCGTGCGCCTCGGGGGCCGCGCGCGCGCCGAACAGCTTGACCTCGGCCCCGTCGAGCACCGTGAACGCGCCCGGCTTGGGATCGTAGGCGCGAATGACGCGCGACACGACCCCCGCCGGCTGCCGCCAATCCACCCGCGTCATCGGGCGCGTGATCTTGGGCGCATAGGTGGCGCGGGTGTCGTCCTGCGGCTCCTCGCGGGCGGCCTCCAGTTCCAGCAGGGCCAGCGCCTCGATCACCGCCGCCGCGCCCATCTCCGAGAGCCGCAGCGACAGCTCGCCCGTCGTCTCGTCGTCGTAGATCGGCGTCGCGGCGCGCAGGATCACGGGACCGGCGTCGAGCGCCGGCACCATGCGCATGATCGACACGCCGGTCTCGCTGAGCCCGTCGCGGATGGCCGCCTGGATGGGCGCCGCGCCGCGCAGCGCCGGCAGCAGCGATGCATGGATGTTGAGCGTGCCCAGGCGCGGGAGGTCGATCACGTCCTGCGGCAGGATGTGTCCGTACGCCACCACCACCGACACGTCGGGCTCGAGCGCGGCGACGCTGGCCAGGAACGCCTCGCCGCGCGGCCGTTCGGGCTGCAGCACGGGAAGGTTCTGGCGCTCGGCGATCTGCTTGACCGGCGACGCCTCGAGCGTGGAGCGTGACCGTCCCACCGGGCGGTCGGGCTGCGTGACCACGCCGACGACGTCGAACCCCTCGCCGATCAGCGCCCGGAGGGCCGGGCTGGCGAAATCAGGGGTGCCCCAGAAGAGCACGCGCACTCACATCTCCTCGTCGCGGTGATGATGCGCCGCGATATCGGCCGCCGTGAGGCGGCGGATGAGGCCCGGATACTTCTCCTTCTCCTTGGTCCACTTGGCCAGCGCGCTGCGGCGCTTGAGCACGCTCAGATAGTCGATGAACAGCGTGCCGTGCAGGTGGTCGATCTCGTGCTGCATGCAGCGCGCCAGGAGATCGGTGGCCTCCACCTCGAACGGCTGGCCGTCGCGATCGGTGGCGCGGACGACGACGCGCGTGGCGCGCACCACGTCGGCGTAGACGTCGGGGATGGAGAGGCATCCCTCCTCGCCCTTGGCCGATCCTTCGCGGAGCACGATCTCCGGATTGATGAGGACGAACCGCTGGCCGTCCACATCGATCACCGTGAGCCGCTCGCGCCGGCCCACCTGGGGCGCCGCGAGACCGATCCCCTTGGCGGCGTGCATGGTGGCGAACATGTCGTCGATCAGGGCGCGCAGGGCGTCCGTGACCTCCGCGACGGGCAGGGTCTCCTCACGGAGAATCGGGTCGCCGAGGACGCGAATCTCGAGGAGCGGCATTACGCCGAGGTGACCGTGGCACCCGCCACGATCTTGGCGATGCGACCCCGCTCGATCACCAGCCGCGTCTCGCCGGACTTGATCGTCACGCGGTCGTCGTTGGTCGGCTTCGTCGTGCCGTCGCTCTGGAGCGACTCCTTGATGTGCACGACCTCGCCCACCACGCCCCCCGCCGTCACCACCTCGTCGCCCTTCTTGAGGCCCATCAGTGCCTGGTCGTGCTGGCGCCGCTGCTTCTGCTGCGGGCGGATGAGCAGGAAGTAGAAGATCGCGATGATGAGGGCGATCTGGAACAGGAACGGGGCCAGCGAACTCTGGCCGCCGGCCGAGGGCGCCATCGCGAGCATGGCGTACAGGGGAAGTGTCATACGGGAGTGCTCGTCCGTGAGTGGTAGCGGTCCAGCCAGTGCTGGCTCCAGCCGTCGAAGGCGCCGTCGCGAATGGCGGCGCGCGCGTCGCGCATCAGCGAGACCAGGAAATGTACATTATGCAGCGAGAGGAGGCGCAAGCCGAGCATCTCGTCGGCCAGGAACAGATGGCGAAGGTAGGCGCGCGAGAATCGCCGGCACGCCGAGCAGGTGCACGCCTCGTCCAGCGGCCGTTCGTCGGCCCGGTACTCGGCCCGCTTGATGTTCATCCGTCCGTCGCGCGTGAACGCCGCCCCGTTGCGCCCCAGGCGCGTGGGGGCCACGCAGTCGAACAGGTCCACGCCGCGCCGCACGCCCTCCACCAGATCCTCGGGAAACCCCACGCCCATGAGATACCGCGGCCGATCGGTGCGCAGGGCGTGGTTCACCACGTCGAGCATCGCGTACATATCGGGCTTCTCCTCGCCCACCGAGAGTCCGCCGATGCCGAAGCCCCGCCACTCATCCAGATCCTGGATGGCGCGCGCGGCCTCGCGCCGCAGGCCGGCGTGGATCCCACCCTGCACGATCGGGAACAGCGCTTGCGGGCGGTCATGCGCCAGCGCGTTGAACGCGGCGCGGCAGCGGGCCAGCCAGCGCACGCTCCGCTCGCTGGCGTCGCGCGCCGCGGTCGCATCGCTCTGGCCGGGAATCACGTGGTCGAACTGCATGATCACGTCGGCGCCCAGGTTCCGC
The DNA here is from genome assembly GCA_035533755.1 of Gemmatimonadaceae bacterium. Classification (NCBI taxonomy): domain Bacteria; kingdom Pseudomonadati; phylum Gemmatimonadota; class Gemmatimonadia; order Gemmatimonadales; family Gemmatimonadaceae; species Gemmatimonadaceae bacterium. The sequence goes on along the minus strand of DATLTC010000060.1, from coordinate 27,780 downwards.
TCGATCTCCATCACCGCCTCGGGGCTGAACCGATGGCGCGAGCCGTCCAGGTGGCTGCGGAACTCCACGCCGTCCTCGTCCACCGTGCGCAGCGAGGCCAGCGAGAACACCTGGAAGCCGCCCGAGTCGGTGAGGATCGGCCCGTCCCAGTGCATGAACCGGTGCAGGCCGCCGAGCTGCCGGATGAGCTCGTCGCCGGGCCGCAGGTGGAGATGATACGCGTTGGCGAGGATCATCGGCGCGCCCATGGCGCGCAGATCGTCGGGGTCGAGCGCCTTGACGGTGGCCTGCGTCCCCACGGCCATGAACGCGGGCGTCTCCACCGCGCCGTGCGGCGTGGTGAAGGTGGCGGCGCGGGCCGCGCCCTGCTGGTGCTCGATCGTGAAGTCGAAGAGTTCGCGCATCGCTAGAGAATCACCATCGCGTCGCCATACGAATAGAACCGGTAGCCGGCGGCGATCGCCTCCCGGTACGCCCGCATCGTGAGTTCGTAGCCCGCGAATGCCGCGACCAGCATGATGAGTGTGGAGCGGGGCAGGTGGAAGTTGGTCACCAGCCGATCCACGGCGCGGAAGGCGTACGGCGGGCGGATGAAGATGCGCGTTTCCCCCTCGCCCGGCACGATCGCGCCGTCGGCGCCGGCCGTGCTCTCGAGGGTGCGGACCGCCGTCGTGCCCACGGCCCACACCCGCCCTCCCGTGGCGCGCGCGGCGTTGATCGCGGCGGCGGCCGGCGCGGATACGGCGTACCACTCCTCGTGCATGACGTGCTGCGCGGGGTCCTCCACCTCGACGGGCTTGAAGGTGCCGGCGCCCACGTGGAGCACCACGTCGACCCGGCGCACGCCCTTGGCGGCGAGCGCGTCGAGGAGGCCCGACGTCAGGTGCAGTCCGGCCGTGGGCGCCGCCACCGACCCGCGCTCGCGGGCATACACGGTCTGGTAGCGCTCGGCATCCGGCGGCGCGTCGGGTCGGTCGATGTACGGCGGCAACGGCACGTGGCCGAACCGCTCGATGGCGTCGTCGATCGAACCCTCGGCCCGCAGCCGCACGATCCGCGTGCGGCGCTCGGTGATCGACACGATCTCGGCGTCGAACCCCGGCGCGACATGGACCACCCGGCCGGGCTTGAGCTTCCCGCCGGGCGACACCATCGCCTCCCACGTGCCGTCGCCGACCGGCTTGAGCAACAGGATCTCGGCGGGCGCCCCCGAGTCACGCGTGCCGAGCAGACGCGCGCGGAGCACGCGCGTGGTGTTGAGCACCAGCACGTCGCCGGCGGGAATGAGCGTGCGGAGATCGGAGAATCGCGCGTGGGCGATCGTGCCGGCCGCCCGATCGACGACCATCAGCCGGCACGCGTCGCGCGGCTCGACCGGCGTCTGGGCGATGAGCGACGGCGGCAGTGGGAAGTCGTAGTCGGAAGTGGCGAGGCCGAGTGGGGGCATGGGACGGAAAGCTAAACGGCCAGTGCGGAGACCAGCGCGGGGCGACGAGCGCGCGGGTGGTCTTCCGCGCGCGTCGCCGTTGTTACAGCAGCTCTCCCTGTCCGCCCGCCGGCACCACATATCCGAAATGCCGATAGGCCTGGGCCGTGGCCACGCGCCCGCGCGAGGTGCGCTGCAGGAATCCGTTCTGCACCAGGAAGGGCTCGAACACCTCCTCGATCGTATTCGCGTCCTCGCCCACCGCGGTGCCGATGCTCGCCAGTCCCACCGGCCCGCCGTCGAACTTCTCGATGATCGTCTTGAGGATGCGCGCGTCCATGTCGTCGAGGCCGAACTCGTCCACGTCGATCATCCGCAGCAACTCGCCGGCCACCTCGCGCGTGATCGCCCCGTCGGCCCGCACCTGCGCATAGTCGCGCACCCGGCGCAGCAGGCGATTGGCCACGCGCGGCGTCCCCCGCGCGCGGCGGGCGATCTCGCGGGCGCCCTCGGCATCGATCGCCACGCGCAGCACCTCGGCCGAGCGCACGACGATCTGTTCCAGATCCTCGGGCGGGTAGAAGTTCAGGCGTTCCACGATGCCGAATCGGGCGCGCATCGGCGGCGTCAGCATCCCGAACCGCGTCGTGGCGCCGATCAGCGTGAACCGTTCGATCGGCATCGTGATCGTCTGCGCCTTGGGCCCCTCGGAGAGCCGGATGTCGATCTTGAAATCCTCCATCGCGGGGTAGAGGAATTCCTCGATGATCGGGCGCAGGCGGTGGATCTCGTCGATGAACAGGATGTCGCCGGCGCGCAGGTTGGTGAGCGTGCCCACGAGATCGCCGGGCTTCTCGAGCGCCGGGCCGGAGGTGGTGCGCACGTTCACGCCGAGTTCGCGCGCGATCAGTTCGGCGAGCGTCGTCTTGCCGAGCCCGGGCGGCCCGAAGAACAGCGCGTGATCCAGTGGCTCGCGGCGCGCCAGCGCGGCGTCGATCCAGATGCGCAGGCTCTCCTTGACCTTGGTCTGGCCGATGAATTCGGCCAGACGCTGGGGGCGCAGCGACAGCTCGACGACCGACTCGTCGGGGAGCGCTTCGGGCGTGGTGATCTCGGCGCGGGTCATGGAAGGTGAGAGAGTATATGCGGCGCTTGTCCGGGGCGCGCCCCACCGTGGCCAATATACCGAATAGACGCCGAATACGTGAGAGTGGGGTTGCCGCGGCACGCGCCGGCCGCCGTCTGGGCCATGCGGCGAAGCTGCCGTTTACACCGCTCAGCGGTTCAGCTTCGCCAGCCGCTCCACCGCGCGTTCGAGCGTCTCGAGCTTCTTGCAGAACGCGAACCGTACCAGCGAGCGTCCCAACGCCGGGTCGTGGTAGAAGCTCGATCCGGGCACGGTGGCCACGCCGATCTCCTTGGCCATCCACTTGGCGAACGTCACGTCGTCGTCGGCGCTGAGCGCCGAGAAATCGGCCAGCACGTAGTACGCCCCCTCGGGCACGGAGAACGTGAATCCCGCCTCGCGCAGCGCCGGCAGGAGCAGTTCGCGCCGCGCGCGGTACTCCTGCGCCATGTGGTTGAAGTACTCGGCGTCGAACCGCATGCCCACGGCGCCCGCCGCCTGCAGCGGCGCCGGCGCGCCCACGGTGAGGAAGTCGTGCACCTTGCGGATGGCCGCCGTCTGCTCGGCGGGCGCGATGGCGTATCCCAGCCGCCACCCGGTGCAGCTGAACGTCTTCGACAATCCCGAGATCGTGATCGTGCGCTCCCGCATGCCCGGCCAGGTGGCCAGCACGTGGTGGTCGCCGGCGTACCGGATGTGCTCGTAGATCTCGTCGGTGATCGCCCAGGCGTCGTACTTGATGCACAGCTCGGCGATGAGGTTCATCTCCTCACGCGTGAACACGCGGCCGGTGGGATTGTGCGGCGTGTTGATGATGATCGCCTTGGTGCGCTCGCTGAACGCCGCCCGCAGGCGGTCGGGATTGAGCGTCCAGTTGGGCCGGTCGAGCGGCACGAATACGGGCTTGGCGCCGGCCAGGATCGCGTCGGGGCCGTAGTTCTCGTAGAACGGCTCGAGGACGATCACCTCGTCGCCCGGATCGACGAGCGCCAGGAACACGCTGGCCATCGCCTCGGTGGCTCCGCACGTCACGGTGATCTCCCGCTCCGTGTCCACCTCCATGCCGTACCAGCGCCGGTACTTCTCGGCCACCGCCAGGCGCAGCGCCGCGCTCCCCCACGTGATCGCGTACTGGTTCACGTCGCCGTGGATCGCGGCGCACGCGGCGTCCTTCATCGGCGCCGGCATCGGAAAGTCGGGAAAGCCCTGCGAGAGATTGACCGCTTCGTAGAGGTTGGCGACTCGCGTCATCTCGCGGATGACGGATTCCGTGAACGTCGCCGTGCGCTGCGCTGCTCGCACCGGGGGCTCCGTGGCAGAGAGGGGAGGGGAGAACGTCGCTCGGAATCTAGCGCGCCGCTACCGCGGCCAGCGCGCGGCGGATGAGCTCCGCCGCCGGCAGGCCGCGGCCGCCCGCATCGAGCGCGGCGCGCACCGCCTTCTCGGCGTCGGCCGGCGAGTAGCCCAGCGAGACGAGCGCGCGGATCGCGTCCTCCGAGCCGGCCCCCTCGGGGCGCGGCGCGGCGCCGTCCACCGCGAGGTCCTCCAGCTTGTCGGCCAGATCGAGCAGGATGCGCTCGGCCTTCTTGCGCCCCACGCGCGGCACGCTCTGCAACGTCGCGATGTCCTTCTCGCCCAGCGCGCGCACCAGGCGCTCGGCCGTGAGGTGCGACACGAGCGCCAGCGCCAGCGCCGGGCCGACGCCGTTGGCGGTGAGCAGGAGCTGGAACACCCGCCGTTCGAACGGCGTGCGGAAGCCGAACAGCAGCCAGCCGTCGTCGCGCACCACGAGATGCGTGTGCAGGTGCACCGGATCGCCCAGCTTGGGGAGCACTTCGAACACGCTGAGCGGGATCAACAGCTCGTAGCCCACGCCGCCGGAGGTCATCACGGTCACGCGGTCGAGCGAGCGGGCGCTCAGGCTGCCGCGCACTTCGGCGATCACGCGCGGCCTCCCGGGAGCACGTACAGCTTGGGCACGCGCGCGCCCATGATGCAGGCGAGCGCCGCGGCCACGCCGTCGGCGGCATCGGACGGCTGGGGCGGCGACTTGAGGCGGAGCAGCTTGGTGACCATGAACTGCACCTGTTCCTTGGTGGCGGCGCCGCGGCCCACCACGGCCTTCTTGATCTCGGCGGGCGGGAACTCGTGGATCGGGATGCCGCGCTGCTCGCCGGCCAGCAGAATCACGCCGCGCGCGTGCCCGAGGACGATCGTCGTCCGCACGTTGCGGGCGTAGAACACGTCCTCCACGGCCATCGCGTCGGGCCGGTGCCGGTCGAGCAGTTCACACACCCCGTCGTAGATCTCGCGGAGGCGCGCCGGCAGCGGGTCGCGCGCCTTGGTGCGCAGCACGCCGCACTCCACGAGCACCGGTTGGCGGGTGCCGTCTCCGCGCACGACCCCGTAGCCGGTCTGCGCCGTGCCGGGGTCGACGCCAAGGACGAGCACTACCCGGCGTTCGCCATGTCGGCGACGTCGATGTCGAAGTTGGCCCAGACCTTCTGCACGTCGTCCATCATCTCGAGCTCTTCGAGCAGCTTGAGCAGCTGCTCGGCCGTCTTCCCCTCGACCTTCACGGTGTTCCTGGGCACCATCACCACGGGCTCCGACTCGGCCACGGCGATGCCCTTGGCTTCGAGCGCCTCCTTCACCCCGTGGAACGCCGCGGGTTCGGTGGTCACCACGTACACGTCCCCGTCGCGCGCGAAGTCCTCGGCACCCGCGTCGAGCGCCGCTTCGAGCGCCTTGTCCTCGCCGTACTTGGTGGCGTCGATCGTGAGCTGGCCCTTTTTGTCGAACATCCAGGCCACCGAGTTCTGAGCGCCCACGTTCCCGCCGCCGCGCGACATCTTGTGGCGCACGTCGGCCACGGTGCGCGTGGCGTTGTCGGTGAGCGCGGCGATCATGATCGCCACGCCGCCGGGGCCGTACCCCTCGTACATCAGTTCCTGGTAGTCCACGCCCTCGAGTTCGCCCGTGCCCTTCTTGACGGCCCGCTCGATGTTCTCCTTGGGCATGGAATTCTGGCGCGCCGTGTCGATGGCCGTGCGCAGCCGCGCGTTGCCCCCCGGATCGCCGCCCCCCTGCTTGGCGGCGATGGTGATTTCACGGATGAGCTTCGTGAACAGCGCCCCGCGCTTGGCGTCGGTCGCTGCCTTGTAATGCTTGATCTGCTTCCATTTGCTGTGGCCAGCCATCGGCAGCTCGCGAGTCGGATGGAACGCACCACGGAACCGATTGCCAATATAGCCCGCGCGCCCACACCGGCCAACGCCGGCCGGCCCACGGCGCAAACGAAACGCGGGAGCCCCGAGAGGCTCCCGCTCACCCGCCCGCGACGCGGCGCGCGCTCAGCCGCCGCCCAACCGGATGGCGAGCGTGGCGCGGAATCCCGTCATGTTCGAGTTCCCGGTCGTGCTGCCCACGACGCCGGCCGTGTAGCCGGCGAACGGCGTGATCGCGTACCCGCCGAAGTCGTAGTTCAGGCGCAGCCCGACGGTGCCCATGTAGCTCGTGGGCACGGCATCCTGCGTCCACACGCGGCCCTCGAGGCTCGGCTCGATGGTCAGATCGCCGGAGTGGAAGCCCACCGCCACGCCGGTATTGGCGATGTTCTCGCGTCCCGTGATCGTGTGGTCGGCCAGCTCGCCCGACGCGCGGAACAGGTCCCATCCCGCCACCACGACGTCGGCGTTGCCGATCGAGTTGGAGATCGACGCCTGCGTGATGTAGCGGTCGCCGGTGTTGTACGCCGACGAGTTGGCCTGGTCGTTGCCGAATTTGGAATACGTGAAGCCCATCGAAATACGGCCGGTGCCATAGGGGCGGTCCACGCCGATGCGCGCGCGATACTCGTTGCCCGGCTGGAAATGCAGCCGCGCGCCGGCTGCGTCCTGGAACGGATCGTACGCCGCCGAGTAGCGCACGCTCAGCCCCGCGCCCACGTTCCAGTCGCCCATGGGCCGCGCCAGCGCCACGCCGCCGGTGCCCCCGGCGCCGGTGCCGAATCCTGTGATCGGGAACACCAGGAAATCGCTGGCGATCTGCGTGGCGGCCGCGTATTCCGCGGGCAGCGCTAGGCTCTTGCCGGTGGGCAGGTTCACGCCCGCCGTGAGCACCATGAAATCGGTGCCCATGGTGTAGTTGGCGCGGATCTGCGTGTCGGTCATCCCCGACAGCTCGCTCACCGTGGTGCCGCCGTTGGTGCCGGGGCTCTCCACGCGCGCCTGCGCCCACGAGGTGCCGATGTCGAAACTGAACGCGTCGGTCACGGGAATGAGCACGTACAGCGGCACCGCGTATTCCGAGATCTTCTCGCTGATCGGCGCCTTGATGTCGTACTGCATGAATTGCGGACCGATCCGCGCGCTCGCATCCCACACCGACTGGGCGGGCAGCGTACTCGCCAGACCGCCGAGCAGGGCGAGGGGAAGCAGGCGGCGCATGCCGGGGATCCTCATGGCTAGTGCGGAATCTGGACGACGATGGAGATGATCGCCGTCTTGTTGGACACGTTGTCGGTGCCGGTGCCCGTCGCCGCCGGATTGGTCTTGCCCGGCGTCTGGGTGGTGGTGGTGCCGCCGCCCGTCGAGGCCACGCTCGCCGGGGACGGATTGAGCACCGACGCCGTGGCCGCCGCCGTGCTCGCCAGCCCGCCGCTGGATCCGCTGATCACCAGGCCCTGCGACGCGCCGTCCACGATCCGTCCTTCACCCGTTCCGCGCAGGCCCACTTCCACGGTCGCCGGCGTGACCTGCTGCCCCTGCGCCGCGGCGTGCGTCTGCTGCGCCCGCGTGGCCGCCGCGCCGAATCCGGGATCGATCCGCATCGCCTGGTCGAACAGCTGGCTGGCGTCGTCGAACCGGCCCTCGTCCTGGAACGTGAGCCCGCGGCTGAACGCGAGGAACGCCGCCAGCGACTTCGTGGGCCGCTGCTGGATCCGGTCGCGCTCGGCCGTGGTCAGCGTCACGCCCAGCGAATTGAAGATCCCGAACGCGATGTCCTGCTCGATCGTGAACAGTTGGTCGAGCGTGCGATTGTCGCTGGGCGCGCCCACCACCTGTCCGTTGTCCACGTTCACGATCGGCGCGTTCACCTGCAGATTGCTGCCGGTCTGCTGGATGCCGCCCGCGATCAGCCGGCCCGCCTGCAGCATCTTGCCGGCCCGCACGCCCGTGCTCTGATCCGTGGCGCCCGACTGCTGCAGTTGGATCTCGTCCACCAGCGCCTGAACGCGGGCCCGCTCGACCACGGTCAGCTTGGGCGACTGCGCAAGATCGGTGGTCAGCAGCTCGGTGAGCCCGCGTCCCAGCGGACGCAGCGTCGTGTCGCTCCCGCTGAACGTCATTGGCAGCACGGCCACCGTGTTCGGCGAGCCGGGCACCGAGGCGAGCTTGGCCTCATTGGCCACGGCCTGTTGCGCGCCCTGCACCAGCTCTTTCTGGTTCAGCGCCGCGAGTCGCTCCTGGAGCATCCCGCGCACCCGCGCCGTGCGGCCGTACTTCACGTACGATGAATACGCGGCACGCGCCGCAACGAAGTCGTTCTGCGCCTCGGCGGTCATGCCCAGGAAGAGTTGGGTGGTCCCGTCGCGCGGATCCAGCGCCGCCGCCTGCTCGAGCGCCTGCCGGGCCTCGGGGTACCGCTTGGCCTGGTAGTACGCGATGCCGAGGGCACGGCTGGCGGACGCATCGCTCGGATGCTCGGACCGGGCGCTCTCGAGTCGCGCGATTCCCTCGGGGCCCACCGTGCCCGCCGTGGCGCAGGCGCCAAGCAGAGCGGCGAGCGCGACGACGACAACGGAGCGAAGACTGCGCATAAGCCTGCCTCCTACCGGTCGGGATCCAGCATGTCTTCAAATCGCATCCACTGGGCGTAGAAGTACAGATCGATGTAGCCCGTGGTGCCGTTGCGGTTCTTGCGGACCAGCAGTTCGGTGGCGCCTTCGAGTTCTCGGCGGGGGTCGTACATCCCCTCGCGGAAGAGCGCCAGAATCACATCGGCGTGGTGCTTGACGGCGCCGAGGGCGCCGAAATCATCCAGGTGAGGACGCCGGTCCTCGCGCGGAACGAGGCCCGGGAGCTGTGAGGTCGTGAATATGGCGACATTGTGGCGGAGCGCCAGCGCCTTGAGGTCGAGCACCGCCTGGGCCAGCTCCTCGTCACGCGGCCTGGCCCCCGTGGCCAGGGACTCGAGGGGGTCCACCACGACCAGCGAAACGTGGCCCCGTGATTCGAGATCCGCCGCCAGCGCCGCCACGCCGCCGGCCGGCATGCGGTCGATGGCCGGCATGGCGTCGCGCAGGCGCACCGCCGCCGCACCGACCACGGCCCGCGCGGCGTCGTCCAGAGTGCCCTGCCGCAGGTCGTCTATCCGCACGCGCCCCTCGATGGCCAGCGCGCGCTCCATCACCCGCTCCACGATCATCTCCCCGCAGTAGAACACGGTGCGCACGCTCTGCTGCGCCGCCCGCAAGGCAATGGCGAGCGCCAGCGCGGACTTGCCGCTGCCCACGTCGCCGCCGAGCACGAGCAGGTCCCCGCCCCGAAGGCCGCCGCCGAGCATGCGATCGATGCTCGGGAATCCGCTCGGTACGGTGTCCCTGACGGGTGCCCCGTCCGCGGTCGCGTCAACGCGCGACAGCAGTTTGGAAATCGGTGAGATGTCAGTGCTCCGAGCCATGGCCCATTATACGCCTCGCCCGCCCGGGCGAGCAAGCAGAACCGCCTTACGCCGCAAGGGCTTGCGCGAGGTGTTCGAGCTCTGAACGTGCGGCCGGATCGAGGTAACTCGCCGTGACGGTCATCACCGAGGCCAGGGGAACCCGGATGGCGGAGGGATCCTGGGCGGCGCTGGCGTCGATCAATTTGCCCACCGGCCCGCGCACGCCTGCCGGCACGGCCAGGGCGCCGAGCCAGGCGCGCGCGCCCCGCGCCCGCGCCGCGCGGAGCGACGGAGGCACGGCCGACGCCCCGGTCTCCACCGCGTCCCCGGCCAGCCGGACGGCCATGAAGCAGGCCATCACCGCTTCCCGCGCCCCGCCGAGCGGCACACGCCCCGCCAGGGCCGCGAGCGCGGGAAAGGGGAAAGCGGGCGCGGCGACGGCATACGGTGGAAGAGTGAGCACGGGCGCAATCTGCGCCGTCAGGCACCGCATTGCCAGCGACGTGGATCACTCCGTTGCTCGCACTTTTTCTGACGGCTACATTCTGCCTACATGGCGCACCAGGCGAAGTCCGTCCTCTGGGTGGACGATGAGGCGGAGCTTCTGGAACCCCACCGCATGTTCTTGCGCGAGAAGGGGTTCCAGGTAGAGATGGCGACCAACGCGGACGACGCCGCCGAGATGGTTCGGCGACGGACGTTCGATCTGGTGCTCCTCGACGAGCAGATGCCGGGCAAGCGCGGCCTGGAGGCGTTTCGCGAGCTGCGCGAGATCGACCCGAACCTCGCCATCGTGATGGTTACCAAGAGCGAAGAGGACGAGACGCTGACCGAGGCGCTGGGCGCCGACATGAGCGGGTACCTCGTCAAGCCGGTCACGCCGCGACAGGTGTTCGCGCTCGTGGCGCGGCTCCTCGAGGGGCCGCGCATCCGGCAGCAGGCGCTCGCCCGCCGATTCGTGGATCGATTCCGCGAGTTGCAGACGGATCAGATGCGCAATCTGGATTGGCGCGGATGGATCGACCGGTACATCGAACTCACCCATTGGGACCTCGATCTGGCCGAGGCGGGAGAGTCCGGGCTGCACGAGTCGCTGCGCGGCCTGTACCCCGACGTACGCCGCGAATTCGCCCACTACATGATGCGCGCCTACCCCGACTGGCTGGCTCGGCTCGACGGCGATCGGCCGCCGCTGAGCATCGACATCGTCTCGGAATTCCTGATGCCGGTGCTGCAGCACGACCGCGGGGTGCTCTACGTGGTCGTGGACTGCCTGCGGCTGGACCAGTGGAAGGTGATCGAGCCGATCATCGCCCAGCTGTTCGAGGTCGAGACCACGCACTATTTCTCGATTCTCCCCACCGCCACGCCGTATTCGCGCAACGCCCTGTTCAGCGGGCTGTTCCCCAGCGAGATCGCGGCCCGGTTCCCCGACTGGTGGGGCGAACGCGACGACGAATCGCTCAACGCGCACGAGCGCGACCTGCTCGAGGCGCAGCTCGTGGAGTTGAACCGGCGCGTGCCGGTGCGCTACGAGAAGGTGAACACGATGCTCGACGCCTCCGATCTGGAGCGCCGGCTCGCCAACGCCATCGCCCCCGACGGGATCAGTGCGTTCGTGTTCAACTTCATCGACCTGCTCACCCACGGCCGCTCGGAATCGGCGATTCTGTACGAGGTGGCGCGCGACGAGGTCGCGCTCCGCCAGCTCACGCACCAGTGGTTCCAGCGTTCGCCGCTGCTCACCGTGCTCAAGGAAGCGGCCCGCCGCGGGCTCAAGGTGCTGATCACGAGCGACCACGGGTCCATCCACTGCCACACGCCGGTCACGGTGTTCGCCAAGCGCGACGCCACGCCGCATCTGCGCTACAAGTTCGGCGAGGACCTGCGGGCCGAGCATCCCGACCAGGCGCTGCTGTTCCGCCGGGAGGAGGCGCTCAAGCTGCCGCGTCGCGGCATGGGGGCGCACACCCTGCTCGCCAGCGGCGACGGGTTCTTCGTGTATCCCACCAAACTGCGCGAGTACCAGAGCCGGTATCGCGGATCGTTCCTGCACGGGGGCGTGACCCCCGAGGAGTGCATTCTGCCGGTGTCCCTCCTCACGCCGCGCCGCTGATGGGATTGTATCGTCGGCTGTTGCGCTTCGTGCGCCCGCACTGGTGGCGCATGGCGGGCACGATCGGGAGCAGCGTCATCGCGGCCACGCTCGACGCGTTCTCGTTCACGCTGCTGATCCCGTTCCTGAACGCGCTGTTCAAGGCCAAGCAGTACATCCCGACCAGCGGGAAGCTCGCGGCGTTGCAGGAACGCATGGTCGGCGCGTTCCTCGATCCGGCCAAGCCGCTGCAATCGCTCGAGGCGATGATCGTCGCGATCGTGATCATCGTGGCCGTGAAGAACGTGTTCGTGTGGATGGGCGGCCAACTGGGCGCGGCGCTGCAGGAGTTGGTCACCCGCGACCTGCGCGACCGCGTGTTCACCCATCTCCAGCGGCTGCCGCTCGGCTACTTCCAGCGCACCAAGACCGGCCAGGTGATCTCCAAGGTCCTCTCCGACACCGAGCAGACCAAGGCCCTGATCACCGAGCTGGTCACGAAGAGCATCCAGAACGTGGCCCAGATCGCGGCCACGGTGGTCGTGCTGCTCTACTACTCGCCGCGCCTGACGTTGGTCTCGCTGGTCATCGCGCCGCTGCTCACCCTGGCGCTCCAGCCCATCCTGCGGCGGCTGCGGCATGCCTACCGGCGCCTGCGCAACGACTACGGCGAGATCACCAGCGTGCTGCAGGAAGTGGTGAGCGGCATCCGCCTCGTGAAGTCGTTCGGCGCCGAGCCGTACGAGGACGGGCGGTTCACCGACGCCAACCACCGCTACTCCGGCGGCATGGTGCGCGTGGCGCGCACGGCGGTGCTCTCGCAGCCGCTCACCGAGGTGATCGGCACCGCGGTGGCGGTGCTCATCCTGTGGATGGGGGCGCGCGAGGTGCTGGCGCCGGGGGCCACCCTCGACGGCGCCACGCTGATCACCTTCATGATCATGGTGATGCGCCTGTTGCCGCCGCTCAAGCAGCTGTCGCAGGCGCCGACCACGGCGCAGCAGTCCATGGCGGCCGCCGAGCGCCTGTTCGGCGTGCTCGACCAGCCCACCGAAGCGGAGATGGACCGCGGCACGGTGCAGGTGCTGGAGTTCCGCGACCGCCTCGAATTCGAGGGCCTCTGCTTTGCCTACGACCACGAGCCGGTGCTCACCGACATCAGCTTCGTGGCGCGCAAGGGCGAAGTGGTCGCGCTCGTCGGCGCGAGCGGCGCCGGAAAGAGCACCCTCGTCGATCTCATCCCGCGCTTCTACGAGCCGACGGCCGGCCGCATCGTGCTCGACGGCCGGGACACGCGCCAGATCACGCTCCAGTCGCTGCGGGCCCTCACCGGCATCGTGAGTCAGGACACCGTGCTGTTCAACGACACCGTGCGCAGCAACATCGCGTACGGCGCGAGCGCGCGGTATACCGACGCCCAGGTCGAGGCCGCCGCCCGCGCCGCCAACGCCCACGGGTTCATCACCGAACTGCCCAACGGCTACGCCACGGTGCTGGGCGAACGCGGCACCCGCCTCTCCGGCGGCCAGCGGCAGCGCATCGCCATCGCCCGCGCGCTGCTCACCGATCCGCCCATCCTGATTCTCGACGAGGCCACCTCGGCGCTCGACACCGAGTCGGAACGGCTGGTGCAGGAAGCCATCGACCGATTGCTGGCCGGACGCACGGTGTTCGTGATCGCGCACCGGCTGTCCACGATCACCCACGCCAGCCAGATCCTCGTGCTCGACCGCGGACAGATCGTGGAGCGGGGCACGCACGGCGAATTGCTCGCGCTGCACGGCGCGTACCACCGCCTGCACTCGCTGCAGTTCCGCGACGAGCGCCAGCCCGCCGCCGCCACGGGCCCATGAGCGACGCGGCAGTCCACCGCATCACCCTGTCGCACCGCGCCGAGTACGCCGCCCTGCGCGGCGCCGTGGGCGCGCTCGACGCCCTGGGGTTCCGCCGCGCCAGCGCCGTGGGCGCCCGCCTCGGCGCGCTGGCCTACGCCCCGCTCGGCATTCGCCGCGGCGTGGTCGAGCGCCAACTGCGCGCCGCGTTCCCCGACTGGACGGCCGACCGCGTCCACGACGTGGCGCGCGCCAGCTACGAGAGCCTGGGGCGCACGTTCATCGAGACCGCCGTGCTCCCGTCCTACTCGCGCCAGGACGTGATCGACCTCTTCGAACGCGTGGACAACTGGGAGGTGGTCGAGCGCGCCCGCGCGCTGGGCCGCGGACTGATCGTGCTCACCGGCCACCTGGGCAACTGGGAGTTGGGGGGCTCGTACCTGGCGGCCCGCGGCATCCCGCTCGACGCCGTGGCCCGCGGCATGCAGAATCCGCTGTTCGACGGGTACCTCACGCGCACCCGCGAGCGCATCGGGATGACGGTGGTCCACGACGCCGACGCGGTGCGTCAGGTGCCGCGCTCCCTGCGCGGCGGACGCGCCGTGGCCTTCCTGTTCGATCAGGGCGCGGCGGGCCTCGCCTCCACCTGGGTGCCGTTCTTCGGCCGCCTGGCCAAGACACCGCGCGGGCCGGCGGTGTTCGCGCTGCGCCTCGACGCCCCGATGGTGTTCGGCGCCGCGCTCCGGCAGCCGAGCGGACGGTTCGCGATCAGCTTCGAGCCCGTGGAGACGGTGCGCACGGGAGACCGCGAGGCCGACGTGGACGCGATCGTCGGCGCCTACACGAACGTGTTGGAACGCTGGGTGCGTCGCGCCCCCGAGCAGTACTTCTGGCACCACCGCCGCTGGAAGCATCAGCGGCCCGGCACGCCCGCCGAACTGGGCGATCCGTCGTGAGCGCGCGTCCGCGCGAGATCCTGCGCCGCGACGCCCGCGCCTGGTTCGCCGGGAGCGTGATCGTGGCGATGGGGTTCGTGGCCGTGGCCGCGCCGCTCGTCGCCCGGCACAGTCCGGTGGCCATCGACCTGCGCGCCCAGCTGCTGCCGCCCAGCGCCACCCATTGGCTGGGCACCGACGTGCAGGGACGCGATGTGTGGGCGCGGCTGGTCTACGGCGCGCGGATCTCGCTCTCGGTGGGCGTCTTCTCGCAGGCCATCGCCCTCACCGTGGGCCTCGCGCTCGGGCTGGCCGCGGGATACTACGGCCGGTGGCTCGACGAACTCGTGATGCGGTTGGCCGACGTGACGCTGGCCTTTCCCACGCTCCTGCTGCTGATCGCCCTCGTCGCCGCGCTGCAACCGTCGCTCACGGTCGTGTTTCTCACCATCGGATTCGTGGGGTGGGCGGCGATGGCGCGGCTGGTGCGCGGCCAGGTCCTCGTGGTGCGCGAGTTGGAGTTCGTCCAGGCGTCGCGCGCCCTGGGCGCGCGCGACCGGCGCGTGATCCTCCGGCACGTCCTGCCGAGCGTGGTGGCGCCCGTGGTGATCGCCGCCACGCTGGGCATCGCCGGCGCGATCATGGCCGAGTCGTCGCTGTCGTTTCTGGGGCTGGGCGTGCAGCCACCCACGCCCAGCTGGGGCGCGATGATCGCCGATGCGCGCGACCTGGCGCAGTTGCAGAGCGCGCCGTGGACCTCGGTGGCTCCCGGCCTGGCCATTGGCCTCACCGTCCTGGCCTTCAACCTGTTGGGCGACGCATTGCGCGACGCCCTCGATCCCCGCGGCGCCAACCGGGCGTCCGCCGTTCCCGAGGTTCCACCGTCATGAGCTACGACGTCCATGCGCTGCGCGCGCGCGAATTCCCCTGGATGGATCCCGCCAGCGCTGTGTTTCTCAACAGCGCGTCCACCGGGCCGCTGCCGCGGCGCACGGTCCAAGCGGTGGGCGCGTTCACCGACCTCCGCCACATGCCGCACCGGATGGGCGACGATCTGCTCTTCGAGACGCTGGCCGCGTCCCGGCAGCTCGTGGCCCGGTTGATCAACGCGCGCCCCACCGAGATCGCGCTCGCGGTGAACACCAGCTACGGCATCAACCTGGCCGCGGCGGGGCTGCCGCTGGGGCCGGGCGACGTGGTCGTCGTGCCCGACGGCGACTTTCCCGCGAACGTCTATCCGTGGCTCGAACTCGCCCCCAAGCGCGGCGCCACGGTGCGCGTGATCCCGATGCGCGACGGCCTCACCGACGAGGCGGCGCTGCTCGCCGCGCTCGACGATCCGCAGGTGAAGATCCTCGCCGTCTCGTGGGTGGGATTCGCCACCGGCTACCGGGTGGATCTCGTGGCCATGGGACGCCGCTGCCGCGAGCGCGGCGTGCACCTGGTGGTGGATGCCATCCAGGGACTGGGCCCCCTGCCGCTCGATGTGCGCGCCGTGCAGCCGGCGATCCTCAGCTGCGGCGCGCAGAAGTGGCTCCTCTCGCCGTGGGGCGCCGGATTCACGTACGTGCGCGAGGATCTGATTCCCGCGCTGGATCCGCCGTTCGTGAGTTGGATGGCCGTGAAGGGATCGGACGATTTCCGGAAGCTGCTGGACTACGACATGACCTGGCGCGACGACGCCCGGCGCTTCGAATTCATCACCGTGCCGTTCCAGGATTTCGCGGGCATGAACGCCAGTCTGGCGCTGCTCCTCGAACTCGGACCGGCGGCCATCGAGACCCACGTGCGCGCGCTCGCCGACCGCGTGGTGGACTGGGCTCGCGCGCGCGACGACATGCGGCTGGTCACGCCGGCCGACGCCGGCAAGCGCGCCGGGATCGTCTGCGTCGCGCCCCCCGATCCGGAGGCCACCAGCCAGCGCCTCCGCGACGCCGGCGTCGCCCACTCGCAGCGCGAAGGCGCGATGCGGCTGGCCATCCATTGCTTCAACACCGACGACGACATCACCCGCGCGCTCGAGGTGATCGGCGCGCGCTGAGGGTCAGCCGGCCACGCGCACCAGGGCGTACTCGCGCTTGCCCTTGCCCACGATCAGGTGCCGCCCGGTGAGGAGCACGCCGGCCGCGTCGAGGTACCGGTCGGACGCGCCGAGCTTGCGCTTGTTCACCGACACGCCGCCCTGCTCCAGCAGCCGGCGCGCGGCCCCGTTGGAGTTGGCGATGCCGGCCGCCGTGAGGAGTTTGAGCACGTCGATCTGGCCGGCGCTCTCGCCGGCCACGGTCGATTCGGCCACCTCGACGAACGGCGCGTCGGTGCGCAGCTGCGCCAGGGCATCGGCCGACAGCGCCGCCGGCTCCAGCCCGCCGAAGTAGAACGCCGACACCTCCTCGGCGGCCTGGAGCGCGGGGCCGCCGTGCAGGCGGCGCGTCATCTCGCGAGCGAGGGCGCGTTGCGCTTCCCGCTGCTCGGGCTGCTCGGCCACGAGGGCGTCCAGCGCCGTGATCTCGTCCCGCGACAGCAGCGTGAAGTAGCGCAGGTACCTGCTCACGTCGCGATCGTCGGTGTTGATCCAGAACTGGTAGAACTTGTACGGTGAGGTGAGGTTCGGATCGAGCCATACCGCGCCGGCCTCGCTCTTGCCGAACTTGGCCCCGCTCGCCGTGGTCACCAGCGGCAGCGTGAGCGCGTGACCCTGCGCGCCGGTGCCCTCCACGCGATGGATGAGCTCGATGCCGGCCGTGATGTTGCCCCACTGGTCGCTCCCGCCCACCTGCAGCGTGACGCCGTCGCGCCGCCAGAGTTCCAGGAAATCGTACGCCTGCAACAGCATGTACGAGAACTCGGTGTACGAGATCCCGCCCTCGAGCCGCGCCTTCACCGATTCCTTCTGCAACATGTAGTTGATGGTGAAGTGCTTGCCCACGTCGCGCATGAATTCGATGGCGCCGAGCGTGGTGAGCCAGTCGGCGTTGTCGCGCATGATCGCGGCCCGCGGCCCGTCGAAATCCATGAACCGCGCCAGCTGGTCGCGAATGGCGCGCGTGTTGGCCGCCACCACCTCGGGCGACGCGAGCTGGCGCTCGCTGGTCCGCCCGCTGGGATCGCCGATCAGGCCGGTGCCGCCGCCCACCAGCACCACCGGCCGGTGGCCCTGGCGCTGGAGGTGCATGAGCCCCATCACCGGCACGAGGTTCCCCACGTGCAGGCTCGGCGCCGTGGGGTCGAACCCCGCGTAGCCCGATACGACGCCGGCGCCGAGCGCTTCGGCCAGGCCGTCGGTGTGCTGGTATACGAGGCCGCGCCAGCGGAGCTCGTCGAGCAGGGAATGGGCGGACATGGACACAATTATAGAGGCCCCGGGAGGGAATGTCACACGCCGCGCGTTGCTGCATGTCACGGCGGGCCATTAGCTTCCAGCCATCGTGCGCCTCTCTCTGGCTGGATTCCGCAAGCGGCACCCCGTACTTACCCGCCGCGTCGTCGTCACGGGGGTGTTCGCGGTGTCCTTCGGCGCCAGCTTCGCGATCGCCAGTTGGACGCTGGTCTGCAGCGCCGGGCGCTGCCCGTCGGTGGGCGTGCTCGAGGCCTACACGCCGCGCCAGACGTCCAAGGTGTACGCCGCCGACGGACGGTTCATCACCGAGCTGGGCCTCGAACGCCGCACGCTGATCAAGCTCGCCGACATCCCGCCCGTGGTGCGCGACGCCTTCCTCGCCACCGAGGACAAGCGCTTCTACTCGCACCACGGCATCGATTTCATCCGCATGTTCGGGGCCGGACTGCGCAACCTGCGCAGCGGCGGTTACGCGCAGGGCTTCTCCACGATCACGATGCAGCTCGCCCGCAATGTGTTTCCCGACCGCATCTCGCGCGAGAAGTCGCTGATCCGGAAGCTCAAGGAAGCCAAGGTGGCCCTGGCCATCGAGCGGAGATACTCCAAGGACCACATCCTCGAGCTGTACCTCAACCAGATCTACCTGGGCAACGGCGCCCACGGCGTGGAGACGGCGTCGCAGCGCTACTTCGGCAAGTCGGCGCGCTACCTGAACCTGGCCGAAGCGGCCACGCTCGCCGCCCTCCCCAAAGCTCCCAGCCGCTACGATCCGCGCCGGTTCCCCGACCGCTCCGTGCAGCGCCGCAACACGATCATCGAGTTGATGCGCCAGGACGGCCTGGTGAGCGACGCCGACGCCAGCCTCGCCAAGGCCTACCCGCTGCAGCTCGCCGGCCGCTCCGAATCGGGCGACGTGGCCCCGTACTTCGTCGAGTGGGTGCGTCAGCAGCTCGACGCCCGGTTCGGGCAGCGCCTGTACGAACAGGGGCTCAAGATCTATACGACGCTCGATCTCGATCTCCAGTCGGCGGCCGAGCGGGCCATGGAAACGCAGCTGCGCGCGATCGAGGCGGGGAAGTACGGCCCGTACCACCACCCCACCTTCGAGCACTATCTGGCCCAGGCGAGCGAGGGCGACGCCAAGGCCGACGCCAGTTCGCCGTATCTGCAGGGCGCGTTCGTGGCCCTGGACCCGCGCACCGGCGCCGTGCTGGCCATGGTCGGCGGGCGCGACTTCGACGACTCGAAGTTCAACCGCGCCACGCAGGCCCTGCGGCAGCCCGGCTCCACGTTCAAGCCCATCGTGTACTCCGACGCCATCCAGAACGGGCTCACGCCGTCGTACCTCGTGGACGACGAGCCGCTGTCCGTGCCGCAGGTGGACGGTACCGATTGGACCCCGCAGGACTTCGATCTCAAGTTCGACGGCCGCATGACGCTGCGAAAGGCGTTCTACGAATCGCGCAACGTGCCGGCCATCCGCATCGGCATGGGGCTCGGCGAGCAGAACGTGATCGACGAGGCGCGGAAGTTCGGCATCACGACGCCCATCCCCCCGTATCCGTCCATCAACATCGGCGCCGCCGACGTGTACCCCATCGAGATGATCGCCGCGTACACCACGTTCGCCACCCTCGGCACGCGGGCCGCGCCGTTCGGGATCACCAGGGTGGAGAGCGCCGACGGCAAGGTGTTGTGGACGCAGGGTCCGCAGCTCACCACCATCCTCACGCCGCAGGAGGCGTGGCTGATGGTGGACATGATGAAGGACGTCGTGACCAAGGGGTCGGCGGCCGGCTCCGTGGGCCAGTATTTCACGATTCCCGCGGGCGGCAAGACGGGGACCACCAACGACGGCGCCGACGTCTGGTTCATCGGCTACACGTCGGATCTCGTGGCCGGGATCTGGCTCGGGTTCGACAAACCCGCCAAGATCAAGGCCAACGCGCAAGGGGGGCTCCTGGCCGCGCCGGCATGGACAGCCTTCATGACCGAGGTGTATCGTCGGAAGCCGGCTCCGCCCGACTGGCCCCGTCCCGGCGGCATCGTGACGCGTGAGATCGACTTCACCACCAATATGCTCCGTACCCCGTACTGCCCCTCCAGCGACGTGATGAGCGAGGTCTATCTCTCGGGCACCGAGCCCACGCGGCCGTGCACCGTGCACACCGCGCACGGCGTGGTGTTGCGGCCCGACACGACGCCGGCCGTACTGATTCCCAGAAAACCGGTCACGCGGGATACGACCAGTCCGTTCTACATTCCGCCCAAGAAGAAGCCGGGCGGCGGCGGGATGCCATGATCCGCTACCATGCCGCCTGGGTGCTGCCCATCGCCACGCCCGCCGTCCGCAACGGGACGGTGGCCGTGGCCCACGACCGCATCGCCTACGTGGGACCGCGGGCCGGCGCGCCGCCCGGCGAGGACGTGGAACTCGGCGCCTCCGTGGTGATGCCGGGGCTGATCAATGCGCACACGCACCTCGAGCTCACCGCCATGCGCGGCTTTCTCGAGGATCTCGACTTCCGGTCGTGGATCCTGCGCCTGACCACGGCACGACGCAACGTCTGCACGCGCGAGATGCTGCTCGACTCGGCCCGCCTTGGCCTCGATGAGGGCCTCCGCGCCGGGATCACGACGTACGCCGATACCTGCGAATCGGGCGTGGCGTTCGACGCGATGCTGGAGCGGGGCGTGCGCGGCATCGTGTATCAGGAAGTGTTCGGGCCGGCGCCGGTGGCCTGCGATGAAGCGCTGGCCGAACTCAAAGGTCGGGTGGACGCGCTGCGCGCGCGGCAGACTTCGCTCGTCCGCGTGGGCGTCTCGCCCCACGCGCCGTACACGGTGAGCGACCGCCTGTTCTCGGCCACGACCCGGTACGCCATCCAGGCCGATCTGCCGATGGCGATCCACATCGCGGAGAGCGAGGCCGAGCAGCGCCTCGTCGTCGACGCGCGCGGCGAGTTCGCCGACGCGTTGCTCAAACGGGGCATCCGCGTCGAGGAGCGGGCGCGCAGTCCCATCCAACTGCTCCGCGGGCTCCGCGTGCTCGATGCCCAGCCACTGCTCATCCACTGCGTGCACGCCGACGCCACCGATGTGCATGCGATCGCCGCGTCGGGTTCCACGGTGGTCCACTGTCCGGCCTCGAACGCCAAGCTGGGCCACGGGGTGGCGCCGCTCACCGAGTTTCTGGAGGCCGGCATCGCCGTCGGGCTCGGGTCCGATTCCGTGGCCAGCAATAACCGGATGGATATTCTCGGCGAAGCGTGGCTGGCCACCCTGCAGCAACGGGCGCGCGTCCATCGGCACGACGCGGTCACGGCGGCGCGCGCGCTGCGGCTAGCCACCATCGACGGCGCGCGCGCGCTCGGGATGGAGCGCGAGGTGGGGTCGCTGGAGGCCGGCAAGTCCGCCGATCTCGCCGCGTTCCCGCTCGATGAGATGGCGGGCCCGGTGCACGACGTGGAGGGCGCCGTGCTGTTCGCGCTGCACGGCACGCCGGCCCGCCTGGTGACCGTGGCCGGACGCGTGCTCGTGCGGAACGGGGCGCTCGTGGACCGCGACGCCGGGCTCCCGCAGCGCGTGCAGCTCACCGCCGATCGCCTGCAGCAGTGGCTCGCCGGCCGGGCGTAGGGGCGGAGTTCCGCTAGCGGCTGGCGCGGTCCACCGCTTATCATAGAGGGAACTCAGGGCTCAAGGAGCATTCCCATGGCGCAGCCGAAGACCGGTCGCACGGCCAAGATCTGGCGCGACGGTCAACTCGTGAACTGGGAGGACGCGACGATCCACGTGATCAGCCACGTCGTCCATTACGGCTCGAGCCTGTTCGAGGGGATGCGGTGCTACGAGACCCCCACCGGCGGCGCGGTGTTCCGGGCCCGCGAGCACATGCGGCGCCTGCTCGACTCCTGCAAGATCTACCGCATGCCGGTCCGATTCTCGGTGGACGAGCTCGTGCAGGGCTGCCTCGATACCATCGCCGCCAACGACCTCAGGGAGTGCTACTTCCGCCCGGTCGTCATCCGCACCGGCGAGCAGATGGGCGTGCTGCCCGGCTCGGCGCCGGTGGAGGTGTACATGCTCGCCTGGGAATGGGGCGCGTATCTGGGCCAGGATGCCCTCGAGGCCGGCGTGGACGTGCGCGTGTCGAGCTGGCGGCGCGCCGCCCCCGACACCTTCCCCACGATGGCCAAGGCCGGCGGCAACTACCTGAACTCGCAGCTCGCCAAGATGGAAGCCAAGGCGGACGGCTACGCCGAGGGCATCATGCTCGATTCGTCCGGGTTCGTGTCCGAGGGTAGCGGCGAGAATCTGTTCGTCGTGCGCGACGGCGTGCTGTACACGGCGCCGGTGAGCGCCGGCATCCTGCCGGGCATCACCCGCGACACCGTCATGGACATCGCCGCTGATTTCGGTCTCGAGGTGCGCGAGGAGCTCATGCCGCGCGAATTCCTGTACATCGCCGACGAACTGTTCTTCTGCGGCACGGCGGTGGAGATCACGCCTATTCGCAGCGTCGACCGCATGCCGGTGGGCGACGGAAAACGCGGCCCGATCACGGCGGCCATCCAGAAGGAATACCTCGGCATTTCCCACGGGACCATCGAGGACCGGCATGGATGGCTCACGCCGATTCCCGAACCGGTCGGGGCGGGTCGATGAGTAGTAGGCGGCGTCAGGCGACCCCGCGTGCCACCAGCAGGAGGCGCGTGTGATTGTCGGCTGCCTGGCGCTGAACGCTTCGTTCGAACCGCTCACCATGGTGCCCCTCAAGCGGGCCCTGCGCCTGGTGATCGACGGCAAGGCGGAGATCGTCGAAGCCGAGCAGGACCGCATGGTGCGCTCCGAACGGCTCACCATGCCGCGCCCGGTGGTCATCCGCCTCACCAAGTTCATCCACGTGCCGCGGCGCTTCCGGCGCCAGGTGACCAACACCTTCCTGTTCGCGCGCGACCACTACAAGTGCCAGTACTGCGGGCGCCACGTCACCGAACTCAAGCCCCGCGAATCGCTCACCCGCGACCACCTCATTCCGCTGTCGCGCGGCGGCACCAACGAGTGGACCAACGTCGTTGCCGCCTGCAGCCCCTGCAACACGCGCAAGGGAAACCGCATGCCCGAGGAGATCGGCATGCATCCGCTCACCCATCCGCTGGAGCCGCACTTCGTGCACCTGAGTTGGGCGGTGCGCAAGCTCACGCCGATCCAGGCGCGGTACATCCGCACCTTCTACGGCGACGCCGTGCTCCATCAGCTCGAACGACTCGAGCACCAGGTCGAGCACGCGTGAACGCGCCCGGCCGGCCGCTACCGCGGCTCGGCGACGAACGTGGGTGAGGTCGCTTCGTAGTTCCGCTTGGTCCCGCCGAGGACGCGGGACAGCAGCCGCCCGATGCCGTTCCGGAGCGCCGACAGCGGATTGCCCTTGCCCCGTACCGCCGGCCCCAGGTCGCCGTGCAGCCACCGCTGCAGTTCGCTCAGGTCGTTGGCGCTCAGCGATTCCACCTCGAGCACGGCGTTGTAGTAGTACCGGGCGCCGGCATGCCCCGGCAGCAACGCCACGCGATAGGGCTGCGCCAGCAGGGCGTCGGTGGCATCGAGCGTCGGGAGCGAGCCGAAATCCTCGGTCTGGTTGTTGGCGCGCCGCACCACCCGGTACGCCTTGCGGTACGGCGCCGGGTCGTACTGCACCAGCACGTCCCACTTGGTGGAGCGTTCGAGTTCGTTGAACACGCCGCCGATGCGCCACAGTTCGAGGCGAAAGTGGAGCGCCACCGGAAATCCGTTCCGCATCAGCTCGCGGAGCTGCGCGTCGTCCAGCACGCCCGACACCGACACGCCGGGCTCGCGCTCCGCGCTCCCCGCCGTGGCCAGCTGCACGTGTAACTGGGCGCCGCGCTGCGCCCTGAGGGGCGCCGCGAGCAGCGTCAGGCCGAGGAGGATCCGGATTGCGGAGCGCACGTCTTAGAAGCGGTGCTGGAGACTGAGGAACAGCCGCATCGGCAGCTGCGGTGACGACAGCGGCTTGGCCAGGTAGATGCCCAGCACGTCGAAATCCAGACCCACGCCGAGGTCGCTGCGGAACGATCCCAACGGCGGCATCCCGCCGCTCGTGTAGGTCATCGGCGGCCCCGGGTTGCCCACCAGCCACCCCCGTCCGGCGTCGAGGAACACCACCCACGTCCCGTCGGCCGTGAAGTGCGGCCGCACCCAGCTGTCATCGTCCCAGTTGAACAGTGGCACGTGCAGATCGCTGCGGTATTCCACCTGCCCGAGCGCGATCCGGTCGCATTGCGCCGGATACCCGGGCGGGATCGCGCCCACGCTGCACGTGCTCACGTCCTCGCCGGCGCGCCCGGTGCGGAACTCGAACCCGGGCAGCGATCCGTAGCCGTCCACCGACAGCCGTCGCTCCAGCGGCAGCGGGTCGCCGCCCAGCCAGCCGCCGGTCACCAGACGCAGATTGAGTTGGGCGTGGCGCGAGATGCGGTTGTAGCGCCGCAGGTCGAGGAACCCGCGCTCGTAGGTCACCGGCCGGCCGGCCGGATACGCCCGCGCCACCCCCGTGGCCCCCAGGGCATCGATGTGGCCGCGCCCCCGCTCGAGGTCGGCCATCACGTACCACCCCGCCCACGGATTGGCTTCATCGGTGCGCGTATCCACGTGCAACGTGGCGTTCAGCAGGTGGAAGTGCGCGGCGTCCATCGCCGGATTCGGCCGCCACGGGGAGCCCGACCGGAACAGCGTCCACGCATTGTTCGCCGCTCGCGGCGTCCAGTGCTCGTCGGCATACGAGATGGTGAATGTCGTGTTGTCGCGCGCGTACACGCCGGCCCGCACGTTGCCGCCGTGGCGCTGGAAATAATCGCGGTAGTCGCGCCGGAACAGGGCCGAGGCCAGGCCCACCTCCAGATTGGAGAGCCCCCACGACTCCACCGGCTCCACCACGTCGTACACGCCGGCGCCCACCAGGAACCCGTTGCCGGGTCCCAGGCGCAGCGTGCCGGTCAGATTGTGGCCCACGTCGTTGCTGCCGGCGCGGAAGCTGCTCGCCGTCCGCACCACCGCGTATGCGTCGAGGCGGGCGCTCCCCTTGCTGAAGTCGCGGAACATCTGCGGGCCGAGATTGATCGGCAGTCCCTCCACGCGATTGTACGCGCCCGCGCTCGCCACCAGGAACGAGCTCCCACTCTCGTCGCGGCGGTGCTCGAACCGCCGCCACCAGGGCTCCTCGCGCCCCGAGTCGGGCTCCGCGGCGGCGATGCGGTCGCCGGCCTGCGTGTACCGCAGCCGGCTGTGGTATACCCGGATCTCGCCCCCCACGTAGGCGCGATCGCGCCCGTCCACCTCGCCGCCCACCACCAGCAGGTCGCCGTCGATGCGCGCCGTGGGCAGCAGCGTGACGTCGCCGTCGATGGCCAGCACCCGCCCGGTGACGTGCCCGGCGATCGTCAGCGGGCCGTTGAGCACGGCCACGTCGCCGTGGATCTCGCGACCCTCGGCGATGTCCATGGGCCCCGTGGTGCGCAGGGTGGCGGCGCCATTGAACAGCCGGACCGCCTCCCGCGCCACGTCGCGCGGCAGCGAATGTCCGGCGAGCGTCGTGTCGCGCTGCTGCGCGGCGAGCGCCAGCGGGGTGATCACCAGCGCCAGCGTGAACATCATGCGTCGCATGTGCATCCCCTCAGGGCCTGAGTCGCTCGCACGTCAATCCCCGCCATTGCCGATCCCGAGCCGGCGCATGCGGCGGTACAGGTTCGGCCGGTCGGTCTGCAGACGACGCGCCGCCTCGGCCACGTTCCCGCCGGCCACCGACAGGGCGCGCGAAATGAGCATCCGCTCATAGTCGTCCAGCGTGTCGCTCAGCGGCTGCGTGAGCTTGGACGCGTCGGGGAACGCCGGCGCCGCGGCCGCGCCGTCGCCGATCGCGATCACGCCCTGCACGTCGTCGGTGGTCACGTCGTGCCCCGCGTGGAGGATGGCCAGGCGCTCGACCACGTTGGCCAACTCGCGCACGTTGCCCGGCCACCGGTACCGCGTGAGCAGCGTGAGGGCATCGTCGGTCCACCGCGGCGCCGGGTGGCCGGTGCGCACGCGGTGCAGCGCCGAGAAGTGGGCCACGAGCGGCGGGATGTCGTCCGGCCGCTCGCGCAGCGGCGGCACGTGCAGCGGAATCACGTTGAGCCGGAACAGCAGGTCCTCGCGGAACGCGCCCTCGCTCACGGCCCGCGCCAGATCCTTGTTGGTGGCGGCGAGGATCCGGACGTCCACCCGGATCGGCTTCCCGCCACCCACCCGCTCGATCTCCTTGGCCTCGATGGCGCGGAGTAGCTTGGCCTGCGCCTCCTGCCCGAGATCGCCCACCTCGTCGAGCAGCAGCGTGCCCGTGTGCGCCAGCTCGAACCGTCCGATGCGGCGTTCCGACGCCCCGGTGAACGCCCCCTTCTCGTGGCCGAACATCTCGCTCTCCACGAGATCGCGCGGAATGGCGGCGCAGTTCACGCGCACGAACGGCCGGTCGCGCCGCTCGCTGGCGTTGTGGATGGCTGCCGCCACCAGCTCCTTGCCGGTGCCCGATTCGCCGGTGATCAGCACCCGGGCGTCCGTCGCCGCCACCCGCGCGATCATCTCCCGCACCTTCTCCATGGCCGGGCTGCGTCCCACCATCTCGCCGCCCAGCCCCACCTCCGCCCGCAGCGCCTTGGCTTCCCGTCGCGCCCGGCGCAGTTCGATGGCCGACGACAGCGCCAGCAGCACGCTCTCCGGACTCAGCGGCTTTTCCAGGAAGTTGAAGGCGCCGAGCTTGGTGGCCTTCACGGCGTCGCTCAGCCCCGCCTTGCCGCTCATCATCACCACCGGCGTGTCGGGCGCCACTTCGCGGAGCCTGTTGAGCGCGGCCATCCCGTCCAGCTCGCCCGGCATCATCAGATCGAGCAGCACGGCATCGGGCTCGAACTCCATCGCCTGGGCGATCCCCGTGGCCCCGTCGGCCGCGTCGCGCACCTCGAACCCTTCGGCGGCGAGCAACGCCCCCACCATCCGGCGGATGTTGGGCTCGTCGTCGATGATCAGGACGGTGGACATGGGCGCGCTGGGCGGGCGACGGTCAGCGGGGCGGCTGCGGCAGCACGCTGCCGATCGCGCGCTGCTCGGTCTGCAGCCGCGTCAGGAAGCGCTGCGCTTCGGACACGCGCTCCATCTCGATGGCGATCGAATCCACCGTCTGCTCGATGCGTTCGAGCCGCGCGTTGAGGTCGGAGGGCACCGCGGGCGGCGCGGCGCGCCGCTCCACGGCCCGGATGATCGCCCGGATGATCGGCGTGCCGAGCACCATGATCATGATCGTGCCGAACACGATCCCGACGATCGGCACGACGTCGCTGGGAATGCCGCTCGGGATGATGATCTGCTGGAGCAGAAAGGGCGTGTTCATGATTGCACCGGCGGTTTGGAGGAGGGCAGGGGCGGCGCCACGGAGGCGCGTTCGGCCAGCAATCGCGTGGTGAACCGTTGGCCTTCGGAGATGCGTTCCACTTCGAGCGCGATCGCGTCCACCGCCTGCTCGATGCGCGCCATGCGCTGGTCGGTGTCGGGATGCAGCGCCCCGCGCTGATGGGCGTCGATCTTGCGGCCGATCAGTCCGGTGACGGAGCGCACGAAGTACGCCACGAGCCCCAGGGACGTCACCGCCACTATCATTTCCTGACCGTTCATCGTGCCGCGCTCCTTGCGTGTCTCATGAGTGAGGTGACGCTCCGGCGCCTTCGGGCGTGGTGCCGGTCTCCGTGCCCACCGGGATCACGAACCGGATCGTCGTGCCGGCGTCCGGCGTGCTCTCGGCAAACACCTCTCCATCGTGGGCGAGCACGGTCTGGCGCGCAATCGCCATCCCCAGCCCGGTGCCGCCCGCCTTGTACGTAACGTACGGTTCCCACACCCGCGCTAACCGGTCGGGGGCGATCCCCGGCCCCGTGTCGTGGACCTCCAGCGCCACCGCGTCGCGGCCACCGCACGTCGCGCGCTGCACGCGCACGGTGATCGCGCCCGTCCCGCCGCACGCTTCCACCGCGTTCAGCACCACGTTGCTGAACGCGCGGGCCAGCGCATCGTGGTGCCCCCACACCATCGGAACCCCGTCCTGCACCTCGATCGCCAGCGCCACCGATTCGGGCACCGAGGCCCGCGCGGTATAACGGACCAGATCGCCCAGATCCACCGCGGCGCGCGGCCCCTCGGGCAGCTTGCCGAACTGCGAGAAATTCTTGGCCAGCGCCTCGAGCCGCGCCGTCTCGGTGGCCAGCACCTCCACCGTCTCCGCCAACTCGGGCGGCGCGTCGCGCCGCAGCCGCGCCACCGCAAA